>DGOK01000139.1:0-7388 GCA_002389385.1 Rhodospirillaceae bacterium UBA4468
AACGTCAGGGCAATCTATGCTCGACAGAAAATGCCGCATGCAGTTTAGCCGTGCGCGTTTCTTATCGTCAGAACGTACAACAGTCTGTGGGCAATCCGCGGTATGTGTATTGAAGAACATTGCCTTCTTTGTTTCCGAGTATTCATCCCAGAGATTTAACGACTCAAGATCAATAGGACTCAATTTCCAATGCTTGAGGGGATCATTCTGACGAGATTGAAATCGTCTTAACTGTTCCTCACGGCTTACCGAAAACCAGAACTTGAATACATGAATACCGCTATGAACAAGCATCCGTTCGAACTCGGGTACCTGACGCATGAATTCCATATACTCCGCTGGTGAACAAAACCCCATGACGCGTTCAACCCCAGCACGATTGTACCAAGAGCGATCAAAGAAAACGATTTCGCCTCGAGTCGGAAGTTGTTTGGCATAGCGCTGGAAGTACCATTGACCGCGTTCCTCCTCCGTCGGCTTTTCTAAAGTAGCAACGCGTGAACCACGTGGATTTAAATGCTCAGTAAACCGCTTTATGGTGCCACCTTTGCCTGCTGCATCACGCCCTTCAAAGATACACAGAATTTCGTTGTCCCGTATTGCCATGTTAACGATCCAGAACCAAAACAAGGCGATAATAATCGCCTGTTATTATCCTGCAGCCCCGCTCTTCGAGCAGGTTTTCTTCGTTTCGGCAACTCAACGTGGACCGAAAATATAACCAGAGCGCGTGCTGATAATAATTGGAGCGAACTGATGACGGCTTTATGAGGTAGGTTTCATTTTGTTAGCCTATTACAAATTGTTAGCCTATTACAAAAATCAACGCGGCTATTAACGTGACAATACCATTTTTGGGTGTCTCAGGCAGTTTTACCTCTTTACTATCGTCTCCACCAATTGACGAGCACACCAAAGCCCCCAGAGCCGCGGGCTTTCGGGGCGGTTTTAGTCTGGCTGTAGGTTCGTATCAGAAAGATTGGTGGGCCCGGCAGGACTCGAACCTGCAACCAGACGGTTATGAGCCGTCGGCTCTAACCAGTTGAGCTACAGGCCCACCGAAGAGCGGTTTGTTGAAAACCGCCCGTAGTGATTACACCTTTTGCGCCGGAGGTAACAACCCGAAAAGTTGATACTTGGCACATGTATAATCAATAATCGAGGAAGCTTCTGAGTTTACGTGAGCGTGATGGATGTTTCAGCTTCCGCAGTGCTTTAGCTTCGATCTGACGAATACGTTCACGTGTCACTGAGAATTGCTGGCCAACTTCTTCCAACGTATGATCCGTGTTCATGCCGATACCAAAACGCATCCGAAGGACGCGCTCTTCACGTGGCGTCAGTGAGGCGAGTACACGTGTCGTGGTTTCACGCAAATTCGCCTGAATTGCGGCATCCAAAGGTTGTACAGCAAGCTTGTCTTCAATGAAATCGCCCAGGTGGCTATCTTCTTCATCGCCAATTGGGGTTTCGAGTGAGATAGGTTCTTTTGCAATCTTGAGGACCTTGCGGACTTTCTCAAGTGGCATGGAAAGCTTCTTGGCCAATTCTTCAGGCGTTGGCTCGCGACCAATTTCGTGCAGCATCTGACGTGATGTACGGACCAGTTTGTTGATGGTCTCAATCATATGCACAGGAATACGGATCGTACGCGCCTGGTCAGCAATTGACCGCGTGATCGCCTGTCTGATCCACCACGTTGCATAAGTTGAGAACTTGTAACCCCGGCGATATTCAAACTTATCAACGGCTTTCATCAAACCGATGTTACCTTCTTGAATCAGATCAAGGAACTGCAAGCCACGGTTGGTATATTTTTTTGCAATCGAGATCACGAGACGAAGGTTTGCCTCGATCATTTCTTTCTTTGCTTTTGCGGCTTCGCGCTCACCCTTTTGAACGATGCCAACAATGCGACGGAATTCGCCAATTGGCAGGCCAACGGCGCCAGAAACATTTGAAACTTCTTCGCGGATCGATTTCACTTCGTCTTTGTAGCGTTCTGCAAAGCGCTGCCAGTTCTTGGTTGGCATTTTTGTGCAGGTCTTGATCCAGTAGGGATCAAGCTCGGAACCACGGTAATTTTCAAGGAAGTCTTCGCGGCGGATACGTGATGTTGTCGCCAGGCGAAGAAGCTTACCTTCCAAGCGCACGAGACGCATGTTCAGGCCGTATAACTGGTCAACAAGCGCTTCAATGCGGTCATTGTTAAGGTGCACGCCTTCCATCAGTTCAATCAGATCCTGACGTAATTTTGCGTAGCGCTTTTCTTGTGAAGATTTGAATTCACCGATACCTTGCATAGCTTCCATACGAATAGCCTGCAGGCGCTGAAACTTTTTGTATGTCTTGGCAATCTCTTCAAACGTTTCAATGACTTCTGGCTTTAGCTTCTCTTCAAGAGCAGCTAGCGAGAGGTTGTTCTGTTCGTCATCATCCTCATCGTCGTCATCGTCAGTTTTAGATTCTTCGCCGTTTTCGCCGTCTTTTTTATCATCGTCAGACGTGGGCTTTTTAGCCTCTTCAGCAGGCTTTGCCGTGGCTGGAGTTGCGGTGCCATATTTGTTTTCAGTGTTATCGTCGTCTGAGTTTTCTTCTTCGCCGGGCTTTGGAGGCTGGCCTGGGCCGCCACCGAGTGTTGCGTCGAGATCGACGATCTCGCGCAATAGAATCTCTTCGGCGATCAACGCGTCATGCCAACGTACGATAGCTTGAATAGTGAGCGGGCTTTCACAAATGCCACCGATCAGCATATCCCGACCGGCTTCGATCCGCTTGGCAATCGCGATTTCGCCTTCACGTGACAGCAACTCAACCGAGCCCATTTCACGCAAATACATACGTACCGGATCATCTGTACGGCCAAGATCGCTCTCGTCGACATTACCTGCAGCGGATTTTTCGCGCGGCTCTTCTTCGTCGTTGGCGGGCGTATCGTTGGCAGCTTCTTCTTGTTCTTCGTTTTCAACAACGTTGATGCCCATTTCTGAGAGCATCGCCATTGTGTCTTCAATCTGTTCGGAACTTACTTCTTCCGGAGGCAAGGCAGCGTTCAGTTCGTCATATGTGACGTAACCGCGTTCCTTTCCTTTAGCGACCATCTTTTTGACGGCAGCACCCATCGTATCAAGAAGAGGGCTATCGGTGCTCTCTTCGCGGCTTTCCCGCGTTTCGCTCGCTTGTGCTTTGGCCAATATTCAAAACCCCTAAACGTCCGATACCCAAATTAGGTCGGCACCCCAAAAAATTAAGTGACCTTCAACGCCTTCATGCGTCCAAAGGTCATTTCCGATGTATCTTCCCCCAAAGCCGCTTCGACCTGTTTAATTTCGGTCTCGTTAGCTTTTGCCGTCAACTGCTGGTAGGTATCAACCCATCCTTCCAGCGCTTTTTTCACGTCTCCATCAGGTCTTGCGAACCGACCGTGCATATAGACGTTCTTACTCAATAGCACCTTTAACATCGGTGCAAACCCTACCTCTGAGAGGTGGTCGCAGAGACGTGCAGTGTCAAGGCTTTCATGAGCAGCGAGGGTGTTTAAGACCTGCTGCCTCAATTTGTCAAGGTCAGGCGCAGAAAACTCAACCATACCAAGGCTTTCTTCTATCTCGTCAAACACCTCAGGATAGTTGATTAAGGTGGCCAACAAGATACGTTCTCGCAGCGTATCTGGGGACGGGATTCCTGATGTTTCTGCGCGCGCATCGGTGATCACCGCGCCCTCGGTCTTGCCAGTATTATATCCGCGCTTGGATTTGTAAGACTTTTCCGGGCTATATGATTGCGGTTGTGCCCCGCGTTCACCCCAAAGTTTGCGCGAGAAAAAATCTGAAAAATGACGCCTGAACGTAGGGTCTGAGATATCGCGTGCACGTGTGTCTAATTTTTGCTGCACGTCGGCACGATCTTCAGGGCTCTGAGGCAATTGTCCGCCACTGATCTCGCGCCAAATGACTTCTGACAATGGAAGTGCCTGTGTGACCAAGTCATCAAAGGCTTGGCGTCCTTGTGATTGCACAAGGCTGTCAGGGTCTTCCCCTTTTGGCAGGACAGCGAACCTGAGCGTTTGGCCGGCCTTCATCACCGGAAGGGCGCGTTCTGCCGTGCGATGGGCAGCGCGCTGACCCGCAGTATCCCCATCAAAGCAGAGAACGGGTTCACGGACGATCCGCCATAAGTCTTTTAATTGCTCATCCGTCAATGCGGTGCCAAGCGGTGCGACAGCATTATCGATCCCGGCTCGTGCCAGGCCGATAACATCCATATATCCTTCACAGACGATCATACGGCCAGCTTTCCGCGCAGGTCCGGAGGCGTGGTGTAATCCATATAATGAATAGCGTTTTTGAAATACGGGTGTTTCTGGACTGTTTAAGTATTTAGGTTCGCCGTCGCCCAAGATACGTCCGCCAAACGCAATTACCTGGCCACGACGATCCTGGATCGGAAACATCACGCGTCCGCGGAACCAGTCGTATGGGCTGCCGCTTTTTGGGACGCGGAGTAAGCCGGCCTCTAGCATCATCTCTTCTGGGACATCTTCGCGCGATAAGGCCGCCTTTAGGGCGCCCCGTCCGTCAGGTGCAAAGCCCAGACGCCAATGACGGATCATTTGGTCATTCAGACCGCGATTCTTGAGATATTCCAGCGCGCCCTTTCCTTCGGGCATCTGCAGCATCTTTTCGTAAAACGCGCACGCCAGCTCATTGACCTCGGTAATGCCTTTACGTTTTTGATGCTTTTCGCGTTCTTCAGGGCTGTCGCGTGGTATCTCGAGACCGGCTTCGCTGGCGAGCTTTTCGACGGCTTCCGGGAAGGACATGCCCTCAACTTCAATTAAGAAGGTGAACACGTCGCCAGAGTTCTGTGTGGAGAAACACTTATAGAAGCCCTTGTCTTCCATCACGTGGAACGATGGTGACTTCTCATTGGTAAACGGGGAAAGGCCCCAGAAATCACCCCGTGCACGTTCCTTAAGGCGCACAGTGCGGCCGACGACATCAACGATTGATATACGTCTTCTGATCTCATCAAGAAATTCAGGTGTAAAATTCATGGACGCTCCGGATGCCAGCCACTGAGAATACGCCCATGCAGCGCTGCATGAAAGCGCGCTGGTGGCTAAGTTATCCCGGTTATTAAGAGATTATCCACAGGGAGACGGATTAGCAGGCGCCGAGTTGCGCCTTAACTTTGCCTGAAACCTTAGAGAAATCCATGCGTCCTGCATAATTAGCCTTCAGCGCAGACATCACTTTGCCCATATCTTTGATACAATCTGCGCCGCATTTAGATATCGCAGCCGTGATTGCGGCGTCTGTTTCGTCATCAGAAAGCTGTTTTGGCAAGAAATGCTCAATATATGCGATCTCTTCGGCTTCTTGCTGTGCCAAGTCCGGACGCGCGCCTTTTGTATAGGCTTCAATGCTGTCACGGCGTTGCTTGACCATGGATTGTAACAATCCGAGGATCTCATCTTCACCAATGCCGTCGCTATTACCTTTAGAGCGTGCCTGAATATCGCGGTCTTTCAGGGCAGCATTGATCAAACGAATTGTTGAGACTTTGCGCTCTTCTTTTGCACGCATTGCGTCTTTGAGCATGTCATTCAATTGCTGTCTGAGCATGGAATCTTCCCCTGTTTGATTCGATGGGCCGGACGTTAAACTATCAACGCAGCCCTGACAACTGGATTGTGATTTGTAACTTATTGTTTTTAAACAATAAAAATAATATTTACGAATGCTTGACGTAACCACGTGGTTTGCGTATCAACTCTCGCAGTCGAAACCGACCCGGCTGGCAATCATAGTGACACAACAAATAGAAATTCCCACTCCCGTCCGCAAGGGGGAGGATTCTTCGCGCGCTTCAGGCGAAACATCACAAGCACCCATTGGCGCTACGGCTGTCATTGTTCTGGGTGACGGCTCATGTATATGGGGCCATGGGGTGGGCGCTACTGGCGCTTCCGTAGGTGAAGTGTGCTTCAATACGTCGATCACTGGATACCAGGAGATTATGACAGACCCGAGTTATGCCGGGCAGATCATTACCTTCACGTTCCCGCATGTCGGCAACGTAGGCACCAATATCGAAGATATTGAAACCATCACACCCGCAGCGCGCGGCTGTATCTTGCGCGCAGAAATTACAGATCCGGTAAGTTGGCGTGCGACTGAGCACTTCAATGACTGGCTAATTTCTCATAATCTAGTGGGGGTTACTGGCGTTGATACGCGGCGTCTCACGCGTCTGATCCGAGACAACGGCGCGCCAAACGGCGTAGTTTGCCACGCGCCTGATGGAAAATTCGATATCCCTGCGCTAATTGAACAAGCCAATTCATGGCCTGGCCTTGAAGGCATGGACCTCGCGATTGAGGTGACGTGTAAGCAAAGCTACGGCTGGGATGAGAGCACATGGACCCTTGGTGAAGGTTTCTCCAAGCTTGAAGCGCCGAAATACAATGTTGTTGCCTTCGATTACGGGATCAAACGGAATATTCTGCGCTGTTTAGCGGCTGCGGGCTGCAATATGACCGTCGTGCCGGCGGATACTAGTGCCGAAGACGTCTTGAAACACAATCCAGACGGCATCTTTTTGTCGAACGGTCCTGGCGATCCAGCGGCAACGGGCGTCTATGCAGTGCCTGTGCTTCAGGCATTGCTGAAAACCGGTAAGCCGATCTTTGGTATTTGTCTTGGCCACCAGTTGCTGGCGCGCGCCCTTGGGTGTGAAACGGCGAAAATGCATCAGGGCCACCGTGGCGGCAACCAGCCGGTCAAAGACTTGGTTACGGGCCGTGTCGAAATCACCAGCCAGAACCATGGTTTTGCGGTGGATGCGAAATCTCTACCAGACGGTGTTGTCGAAAGTCATGTGTCGTTGTTTGACGGCTCCAACGAAGGCATCTACCTCGAAGGCCATCCGGTGTTCTCGGTGCAGTACCATCCCGAAGCCTCACCCGGCCCAACAGACAGCCATTACCTGTTCGAACGCTTCACCAAACTGATGGATGAGGTGAAATCCTAAATGCCAAAAAGAACTGACATAAAATCGATCATGATTATTGGGGCAGGGCCGATTGTTATTGGTCAGGCTTGCGAGTTTGATTATTCTGGCGCTCAAGCGTGTAAGGCGCTCCGTGAAGAGGGCTACCGGGTCATCCTGGTGAACTCAAACCCAGCGACGATCATGACCGATCCATCGATGGCGGACGCAACGTATGTTGAGCCGATTACGCCTGAAGTTCTTGAAAAGATCATTGAGAAAGAGCGCCCCGATGCGGTGCTGCCAACCATGGGTGGCCAGACGGGTTTGAACGCGGGCATGGCGTTGGCCGAGCGCGGTACGCTTGAGAAATATAATGTTGAGCTGATTGGCGC
>DGOK01000139.1:7407-7631 GCA_002389385.1 Rhodospirillaceae bacterium UBA4468
AAGGCCGAAGATCGTCAATTGTTCAAAGATGCGATGGAGAAAATTGGCTTGGCGACGCCGATCTCCAGAGTATTCACGGGCGAATACGAAAAGTTCGAAATTCCTGATCAAGATGGCAGAGTCAAAGAGATGACGGTGCTGTCGGCGAGCTCGAAGCAAAAAGCGATGGATGCGCTTAAGATTGTTGGCTTGCCCGCGGTTATTCGTCCGGCGTTCACGCTGGG
>DGOK01000139.1:7749-13732 GCA_002389385.1 Rhodospirillaceae bacterium UBA4468
CGCGACAACGCGGATAACTGCATCATTATTTGCTCGATTGAGAACGTCGATCCGATGGGTGTGCATACGGGTGATAGTATCACTGTTGCGCCTGCACTCACGCTGACCGACAAAGAATATCAGATCATGCGCGACGCCTCGATTGCAGTGCTCCGCGAGATCGGTGTCGATACGGGCGGCTCAAACGTGCAGTTCGCGGTGAACCCTGAAGACGGTCGCCTTGTGGTTATTGAGATGAACCCACGTGTGTCTCGTTCGTCAGCGCTGGCATCGAAAGCAACGGGTTTCCCGATTGCCAAGATCGCGGCAAAGCTCGCATGTGGCTACACGCTTGATGAGCTACAGAACGATATTACGGGTGTCACGCCAGCGTCGTTTGAGCCAACGATTGATTATGTTGTGACAAAAATTCCACGCTTCACGTTTGAGAAATTCCCAGGCACCGATGCATTGCTGACCACGTCGATGAAGTCGGTTGGCGAAGCCATGGCCATGGGGCGCACGTTCGAAGAGAGCGTGCAGAAAGGCCTTCGTTCCATGGAAACGGGACTGACGGGATTTAATGAAATCGAGATCGAAGGGGCTGAGAAATCTGACGGCACATTCGATAAAGATGTTGTCAAAGCGGTGCTCAACGAAGCACGGCCGGACCGGATTTTATATGCGGCTCAGGGCATGCGCTTTGGCCTCACGCTCAAAGAAATTCAGGCTGCCAGTAAATTTGATATGTGGTTCCTTGAGCGGATCAAACGGATCGTGGATGTAGAAGAAGTTGTCCGCGCTGAAGGTTTGCCTGCTGATGCGGCGGGCTTGCTAGAGCTTAAAAAGCTTGGTTTCTCTGATGCGCGCCTGGCTGAGTTGTCCGGTACTGATGCAGGTGACCTTGCTGAGCAACGCCTCAAACTTGGTGTGTTGCCCGTTTATAAGCGTGTTGATACGTGCGCAGGCGAGTTCGCGTCGCAAACATCATATATGTATGGTTGTTATGAGGGTGACGGATTTAACGCACCAGAATGCGAATCTGCACCGACTGACCGCCAAAAAGTCGCCATTCTAGGCGGTGGACCTAACCGAATAGGTCAAGGTATTGAGTTTGATTACTGCTGTGTGCACGCAGCTTATGCGATAAAAGAAGCAGGTCTCGAAGCCATCATGATCAACTGTAACCCGGAAACAGTGTCTACGGATTACGATACATCTGATCGGCTATTCTTTGAGCCGCTGACATCCGAAGATGTGATTGAAGTGCTTCGTGTTGAGCAATCTGCTGGCACGCTCAAAGGTGTGATTGTGCAGTTGGGCGGACAGACGCCGCTAAAGATTGCGGCCGCTCTTGAGGAAGCTGGCATCCCGATATTAGGGACGTCGCCTGATGCCATTGATTTGGCTGAAGACCGCGAACGTTTTCAGGCATTGTTGAATGACGTGGGATTGCTCCAGCCACCAAATGCGATCGCAACCAGCGAAGAAGACACCTATAAGCTGGCTGAGGAAATTGGCTATCCACTCGTTGTCCGTCCTTCATACGTTCTTGGTGGGCGCGGCATGCAGATTGTGTTCTCACGGGACACGATGGGCGCGTATTTCAACATGTTGAGATCGGATATGAGCGGGCGCCAGATTTTGGACAATCTGGCAAAAGCACCATTGCTGCTTGATAGTTATTTGCAAGATGCCATCGAAGTTGATGTTGATGCGCTGTGTGATGGCGAAGACGTCTACGTTGCTGGAATCATGCAACACATTGAAGAAGCAGGTATTCATTCCGGCGATAGCGCCTGTTCGCTGCCGCCGTTCTCGCTCTCAGCGGATATTATTGATGAGCTGGAAAAACAGGCGATTGCTTTGGCTAAGGCTTTGGGCGTTGTCGGTTTGATGAATGTCCAGTTCGCCGTTAAGGGTAGCGATATCTATATCCTCGAAGTGAACCCGCGGGCATCCCGGACAGTGCCGTTTGTTGCCAAGGCAACCGGCGTGCCGATTGCGAAAATTGCAGCGCGCCTGATGGTCGGTGAAAAACTATATTCATTTACCATGCCGAAGTTGGGCTCGATGAACCACGTCGCCGTTAAAGAAGCGGTGTTCCCATTCTCACGCTTCCCGGGTGTTGATACATTGCTCGGTCCAGAGATGAAATCGACGGGCGAAGTGATGGGCATCGATAAAGATTTTGAACGTGCCTTTGCAAAGTCACAGCTTGGGGCTGGCATGTCGTTACCGATTTCAGGTGGCGTATTTATATCGGTCCGAGACCATGACAAAGACAAGGCACTAGAGATTTGCCAGATTCTGAGTGATGTTGGATTTACGATTTTAGCGACCGGTGGCACACAACGTTTCTTAGAAGAAAATGGTGTTGCAGCTAAAATGGTCAACAAAGTTATGGAGGGGCGTCCTCACTGTGTTGATGCTCTGACGAACGGTGATGTGCAGCTTGTGATCAACACAACAGAGGGCGCGCAGTCTATTGCAGACAGCTATTCAATCCGCCGAACTGCGTTGATCCACCATGTCCCACACTACACAACGATGACGGCGGCACGTGCTGCGGCAAATGCCATTGCTGTGATTAAAGATGTTGGTGGTGCAAGCGGGCTTGAAGTCGCGCCGCTGCAGGCTTATTTTGATCCTCTGTATTAGTTTTTCCCTGAGATGACTGCGGACATGTAATCGCCTTCAGGTGACCAGTGCAATTGTTTGCAGTCGGGGATTTTATTAGGAGGGCCGGTTAACGGCCAGGAATCAATGGAACGTGTGCCGATGACGCCTGAGGGCTTGAAAGTCCTCGAAATAGAATTGCGGCGATTGAAATCCGAAGAACGCCCGGCGGTGATTAAAGCTATTGCCGAAGCTCGTGAGCATGGGGATCTTTCGGAAAATGCTGAATATCATGCAGCACGCGAAAAGCAGGGCTTCATTGAAGGTCGCATTACGCAGCTAGAAGATGTGACAAGTCGCGCAGAAGCGATTGATACATCGGAAATGTCTGGTGATACGGTGCGCTTTGGCGCTTCTGTACTTGTCGCTGATGCTGATACGGACGAAGAAACGACGTATCGTATCGTCGGTGCTTTGGAAGCTAATTTGGACGAGGGCAAAATTTCGGTGACCTCGCCGCTTTCACGAGCCCTTATTGGTAAGACTATTGGTGATGTCGTCGAAGTGGCGACGCCAGGTGGCGGAAAATCCTACGAGATTTGCGAAGTCAGCTGGGTTTAAGCCAAAGCCTTTTATTCACTTAAGTCGTCACCATCCATATCGATGGGAACGCCGGGCTGATTTTTGGATGTACGAATTGTCTCAAGCGTCGTCACTGTTGTGACGTGATCTGCTGACGTGATGCCCATCGTGAGGCGATCACGATGTTCTTTGTCGCGGGCGACGAGTTTAACAAGAAAATCACCGCCGCCTCGGATCATGTGGCATTCACGAACTTCCGGCCATGCGGCCATAGCGGTCTCAAAAGCGCTCAGTACGTCTTGAGATTGGCTATCGAGCCCGACCAGCGCAAAGAACATTTCTTTGAAGCCCATAGAGGCGCCATCGATCTCGGCATGATATCCATGAATGAAGCCTGCATCTTCAAGTGCGCGCACGCGGCGCAAGCATGGTGGTGCAGAAATACCTGCGCGGGCAGCTAAATCTACGTTAGTGATACGCCCGTCTTCTTGAAGGTCACGGAGAATCCGGCGATCAATTGCGTCTAGCTTTACTTTTTGCACAAATATATCCTTTTGATTGATGCATTCCGTAACACCTTTTGCTACTTTTACGCAATATAATTGCGCAATATAGTTGCGTCTTTTAATCTTTGTCGAGTCGCTCGCCTTGCGTGTCATCCTCTCGTTGCGTCTGGCAAGGGATAGGATTATTTAGGAACCTTGTACTGAGCCGTTCAATGAAGGACTTGTTTGGTTATTCTAGGAGTTTGTTATGTCTGAAGTGCGTCATAGTAAGGTTTTGATCATTGGGTCCGGAGCGGCGGGATATACGGCTGCCATCTACGCGGCACGGGCTAATCTTGAACCCATGCTTGTTCGTGGTATTCAGCCGGGTGGTCAATTGACGATCACGACAGATGTTGAGAATTACCCAGGATTTGCTGAAGTGATCCAGGGCCCTTGGTTGATGGAGCAAATGTACGCTCAGGCGCTTCACGTCGGTACGAAGATGATTGAAGATACAATTATCAGTGTTGATCTGAGTAAACGACCTTTTGTCGCCGTCGGTGATAGCGGAAAGACTTACACAGGAGACACTCTTGTGATCGCCACAGGCGCGAGTGCTCGTTGGTTAGGTCTAGAGAGCGAACAGGCCTTCATGGGCTTTGGTGTGTCTGCGTGCGCAACCTGTGACGGGTTCTTCTATCGTGGCAAGGATGTTGCTGTCATTGGTGGCGGTAACACGGCCGTTGAAGAAGCATTATATCTGACAAACTTTGCGTCAAAGGTCTATCTCGTACATCGCCGCGATGAATTGCGCGCCGAAAAGATCATGCAAGAGCGACTTTTCAAAAATGAGAAAATTGAGATGGTCTGGGATCATACTCTGGATGAAGTCTTAGGTGACCAGAACCCACCTGGGGTCACAACGGCGCGGCTCAAGCATTCTCAAACAGGCGAAATTAAAGATCTGGCCGTCGACGGTGTCTTTATCGCGATTGGTCATGATCCGAACACAACGTTATTTGCGGGCCAGCTTGATATGTTTAAAGACAATTATATCAAGACAGTGCCTGGAACTACGCAAACCAGTGTTGCGGGTGTGTTTGCTGCTGGTGATGTTCAAGATCGAATTTATCGACAAGCTGTAACCGCTGCAGGTACGGGATGTATGGCAGCGCTTGAGGCAGAGCGCTTCTTGGCAGACGTTGAAGACGAAAGTGCAGCCGCTGCCGAATAAATTGGTGGCGCGTTAGGGGGATTTGGTGCCGATTGATTGGGACAAGTTGCGCGTTTTCCATGCCGTTGCCGACGCAGGGAGTTTTACCCATGCAGGTGATACGCTAAATCTCAGCCAATCCGCTGTTAGTCGGCAAGTGAGCGCACTTGAACAAAGCTTGGGTACACCGCTCTTCCATCGTCATGCACGCGGCTTAATTCTGACAGAGCAAGGTGAGACCCTTTATGAGACTGCGCATAATGTCTTTGCGCAACTTGCCAAGGTTCAAACTCAATTAGCAGAAAACAAAGAACGCCCTCAAGGTCCGCTCAAAGTATCAAGTACCGTTGCATTTGGTTCGGTGTTCCTGGCATCACGTATGAAAGAGTTTGTGAACAGATATCCTGATATCGACGTCTCGTTGGTTCTTGCAGATACCGAAGTTGATTTGTCGATGCGGGAAGCTGACGTAGCAATTCGGATGACACCGCCAACTCAACCAGATCTTGTTCAGCGTCATTTAATGAAATTACGTTACCGGGTTTATGCGGCATCAGAGTATCTGCAACAACATGGTATGCCCAAGTCACCAAAGGACCTGGATAAGCACCAAATTGTTGTCTACGGCGATGATGCACGCCCTCCTGCGGCTAATTTAAATTGGCTGTTGGATGAAGGGGCAAAAGGCGGTCGCCGGGACCCAATTCTACGCGTGAATTCGATTTATGGAATTTTGCGTGCAGTGCAAAGCGGACTGGGCGTTGGCGCGCTCCCTGAATACATGGGCCGTGAACTTGGTAGTTTGGTCGAAGTCCTGCCAGAATTGCGTGGGCCAGAACTGGATATGTTCTTTGTGTACCCAGAAGAATTGAGGGATACAGCCCGTATCGTGGCGTTTCGTGACTTCATCCTCGAAAAACTGGCTCCCATCAAGCGTTAGCGCTTTTCCGTCAAGCCATGCATTCAGCGCATGCCTGCTTTTCCTGTTTGGCTCTGGTCCAAAACAGACATCAATCTATATATAATGAGTATTCGATGTTGCGTTGCAGCATGAATAAAGTTTTTATGGTCTGGTGTTCGCGCTTAAAACGCTGAATCCAAT
>DGOK01000106.1:0-18230 GCA_002389385.1 Rhodospirillaceae bacterium UBA4468
CATCCAGTCGCCGAGCGCGGTTTGAAGCTGCGACATGGCAACGCCACATGGGAAACTCGGTAAAACCAAAAGCGTGGGCGAGGGACGGCGAGGTTATAAAGGATGGGCTCAGATGCGACGACAATGAATGCATCTATGAAAAACGAAATGTGCGCGTTTCAATATCACTCAATGAAAGCACGCTGACAGAAGATTGCGCCCAGAATGATCTCGTAATCGCACTCGTGCCCATTCGCACACCTTGCCAAACACGGTGGGGGTCAATCGACCGCTTCGATCTGTGGCGATACGGCACCCATACCATTTATTTTGAGAGAGATGGGCCGGTTATTCGCACTGTCAACGGCGAGCGTGGCGCCCGCCCATGGGTCAATACACCTGATTAATGGAGATCATCTCTCCCTCGGGAAAGGTCGGCGCGGAGCAACAGGTGAGGGGTCGTGCTGTATAAGCGTTCTTGGTTCTTTCTGAATGATAGCCCCCTCATCCTGAGCTTTTCCCAAAGGAGAAAGGTCTCACGTATGAACATCATTTATTACTGGGGTGAAGAGCTTGCACAGATCAATAATTCCGGTAAAGAGCCTTAAGCACACCCTGGACCTTAACGCGGTCTGGGCCAAAAATACGTGTCTCGTAGGCGGCGTTTGCAGGCTCGAGCGCAATCGAATTACCTTTGCGGCGCAAACGTTTCAACGTTACTTCACCATCGTCAATAAATGCAACAACGATTGTGCCATTCTCGGCCGTATCGGTTTGCTTGATAATCACAGTATCGCCATCAAGAATGCCGGCTTCAACCATCGAGTCACCGTCAACCTCAAGTGCATAGTGATCACCGCCGCTCAATAGCGCAGCTGGCACATCAATGAAGTTATCTGGGTCACGCAGGGCTTCGATAGGTGTGCCCGCTGCAATTCGACCATAAAGCGGTAATTGCACAGATTCTGCTTCTTCCGCAGCCGCAGCAATATGCGCACCGGAAAGATGAAAGTCGCCTTCAATAACTTCAGGTTTGAAAGCTGGGGCAGGGGTGTCAGCTTTTGACACGGCCCCTTTAGGTAATGCGGAGTTCTCAGGCAACTTCAGTACTTCAAGTGCACGGGCGCGATGCGCAAGGCGGCGAATGAAGCCACGTTCCTCAAGTCCTGTGATTAATCGGTGGATCCCGGACTTAGACTTCAAACCGAGCGCTTCCTTCATTTCATCGAAGGAGGGCGAAACGCCATCTTCTTTAAGCGACTTATCGATATACATCAAAAGTTCATATTGTTTACGTGTGAGCATTTAGTAGGTCCTTCATCGCGAACCCCAAGATATTGAGGACATCTAGGGATCAGAAGCGGAACAAATCCAAAACGATAATGATTTGTTCTACTTAAGTTCTCAAACGCTGTCAACAGGGTTTATGCCAAAAATGCGATGAAAACTGCTAGAATTGACGAGATGAGAACCCAAGAGGCACAATTTTCACAGTGTCACTGGCCTTCGCCGCGGGGGCGCCGATCTCACGCATGATCAAGCAATCTGCGTCTGAGAATATCGCCATCATTGAACTGTCTTGACGATCAAAGGGGGTCACCGTTGGCAGGTCCGTCTCACTTGGCGCTAGATATGCGCGTATGAAGTCCAGTCGCTTACCGTTGGGCCCAAGATCACTGCCCAGTTTGGCCGCTTGATACATAGGTTTCGGGGCAAGACCCAACATCTGTTCAATTGCGGCCCGCATAAAGATGGCAGCCGTCACACCTGTTGAAACCGGGTTGCCCGGCAAACCCAATAACATCGTGTCGCCAATATGACCGAAAATCAGTGGCTTGCCCGGGCGCATCGCGATTTTGTAAAAGCCAAGCTCCAGACCTTCTTCGCCAAATACAGATTGGACAAGGTCATGATCACCAACACTGGCACCACCTGATGTGACAAGCATATCAAAGCCAGCCGCATCTTTAAGGCGTTCACGCAGGCTTTCTGGTTTGTCGGCAGCGACACCAATAGATGTCGCATCCGCGCCCATCACATCAGCATACGCAACGAGCGCAACCGAGTTTGAGCTGACAATTTGATCTGGGCGGATCGGTGCCCCTGGCATGACGATCTCGTCACCCGTCGACAGCACAGCAATACGAGGTTTGCGGCGCACGCGTATCCATGTTGCCCCGGCAGCAGCCGCCACGCCCAAATCCCTGGCGCTTAAAAGTCGTCCTGATGACAACAATGTTCTGCCTTTGGCGAAATCCAATCCCTCAGCGCGCACCCAAGCTCCATGCTTTGGAGCTTCGGTCATTGTGATTTGATCACCATCAACCGTCGTGTCTTCCTGGATGACAATGCTATCTGCACCGTCTGGTAACGCACCACCGGTAAATATTCGAGTACATTGACCAGGTCCGACAGTACCTACGAACAGATGGCCCGCAGCAGCTTCGCCAATCTGTGTCAGCGTTGCAGGCACCTCGGCAACGTCAGAAGCTCGAACGGCATAGCCATCCATTGCAGATACGGCTTGAGGAGGGTGGCTCAGAGTTGCGGTAACGTCTTCGGCCAACACACGACCCAGCGCATCCGAGATAAAGATCTCTTCGCTGGCGAGGGGCTTAATGCTGGCGCGGATTTTATCTAAGGCTTCTTCGATGCTGAGCATTTACTTCGCCTCGAACGTGCCGGATTTTCCGCCAGATTTATGGGTCACGCGGATATCCGTGATATGCATGCCCCGATCAACGGCTTTGCACATATCATAAACTGTGAGCGCGGCTATAGAGACGGCACTCAGCGCTTCCATCTCAACACCGGTTTGCCCTTTAAGCTTGCACGTAGCTTCAATATCAACGGCGTTCCGGGATGGATCTGTAATGAGGTTCACTTTAACCGACGTCAAAGCCAGCGGATGACAAAGCGGAATCAGATCAGGTGTCTTTTTAGCGCCCATGATGCCAGCCAATTGCGCAACCGAGAGCACATCACCTTTTTTAACGCCACCGTCCATAATCTTGGCCAAAGTCTCAGGCGCCATGATGACACTGCCTTTGGCCGTCGCCACTCGTTCGGTGTCCGCTTTATCAGAGACATCAACCATTACGGCATTACCATCAGCGTCGAGGTGTGTGAAATCAGTCATTATGCTGCCAGTTCTGGGTTGAGGAGGGCGCGTGTCGCCGCGGCTACATCGCTTTGGCGCATCAGACTTTCGCCAATGAGAAAGCAATTCGCGCCAACGGCTGCCATACGCTCAAGGTCATTGCGCTCAAACAGGCCGCTCTCGCAGACCATGATTTTGTCTGTAGGGACGTTTTTCGAGAGCTCTTCCGTAGTTGCGATATCAACAGCGAGGGTTTTTAAGTTGCGGTTGTTGACCCCCAGCAACGGCGATTTCAGTTTTAACGCACGCTCAAGCTCATTCGCATTGTGAACTTCAACCAAGACGTCCATGCCATAAGCCATCGCTGCGGCCTCTAGGTCTCTTGCTTCAGCGTCATCAAGGGCAGCCATGATCAACAGTATACAATCCGCGCCAAGCGCACGGGACTCAACAATTTGGTATGGATCGACCATAAAGTCTTTCCGTAACACCGGGAGAGCCACAGCCGCACGGGCGGCGATCATATAGGCATCATCACCTTGGAAATACGGAATATCCGTTAAGACGCTGAGACAAGCAGCGCCGCCATCCTCATAAGCTTTGGCGAGAGAAGGGGGGTCGAAGTCTTCCCGGATCAGGCCTTTGCTGGGTGATGCCTTTTTGAGCTCAGCAATCAGCCCGAAGCCACCGGCTGCCATCTTCGTCTGAAGGGTTGCAACGAACCCGCGCGTCGCTGAAGCGCTTTTTGCCTGCGCCTCTAATTCACTCAGCGGATGCGCGGCTTTGCACGCAGCAACATGTTCGCGTTTTTCGTTACAGATTTTTGTGAGTACGTCGTTCATTTAAAGGCCCTAAGCATTCGTGATTGCGACGAGTTTGTCCAAGCATGCCAGCGCAGCACCGCTATCAATAGACGTTTTCGCCAATGCTACACCAGACTTCAAGTCATCAGCTTTACCCGCGACGATCAAGGATGCAGCTGCATTCATCAGGGCAATATCGCGGTATGCTCCCACTTCACCGCCCAACATAGCCCGCATCGCCGCTGCATTTTCTACAGGATCGCCACCTTTGAGAGCTTCTGGCGCACAAACTTCAAGGCCCGCATCCGCAGGTGAAACTTCAAATTCGCGAATTTTACAGTTCTCAAGCGCTGCGACATACGTTGGCCCGGTTAACGTCATCTCATCAAGGCCGTCAGAACCATGAACAACCCAAGCAGCTTCACAGCCAAGGTTGGCCAACGTTTCAGCCATGGGGCGCAACCATTCGCGCGAAAACACACCGGTAAACTGACGTTTTACGCCGGCCGGATTCGAAAGCGGTCCTAAGATGTTAAAGATCGTCCGTACACCCATCTCAACACGTACAGGGCCGACAAAACGCATTGCGCTGTGATGGCGTGGTGCCATCAGAAAACCAATACCTGCCTCAGCCATCGCATTTTCAATGACCGCAAAGTCTGCATCCAGGTTCACACCTAATGATGACAAGACATCTGCAGCGCCTGATTTGGATGAAAGGGCTCGGTTACCGTGCTTAGCCACAGGCACACCAGCACCTGCAACCACAATTGCTGAACCTGTTGAAATATTAAACGTTCCGGAACTATCACCGCCCGTGCCGACCACATCAATAGCACCCTCAGGTGCTTTGATCGTGTCCATCTTGGCGCGCATCGTGCGAACTGCACCGGTGATTTCGTCAACGGTTTCACCGCGGACACGCAAAGCCATAAGGAACCCGGCAATCTGTGCAGGGGTCGCCTCACCAGACATGATGATACCAAATGCCGTTTCGGCTTCGTCCGCAGATAATGGGGTGCCGTCAGCAACCTTATTTAAGATTGGCTTCATATCGTCGCTCATCAGGCTGCCTCCTTGCTCCGCGCTATATCGATAAAGTTCCGTAAAATATCATGGCCATGCTCAGAAGCGATACTCTCAGGGTGAAATTGAACGCCATGGATTGGCAATGCCGCATGCCGCAATCCCTGAATTGCGCCGTCATCACTGTGCGCAATAGCGACAAGACTGTTCGGCATGCTATCAGGGTCGATGGCGAGTGAATGATAGCGTGTTGCCTGAATGGGCGATGGTAATCCTTGGAAGACGCCCGTGGCATCATGAGTGATCGTTGAGAGCTTCCCATGCATCGGTTTTGGGGCTCGAGTTATTGTCCCACCAAAGACTTGTCCAATAGCTTGAAAGCCAAGACATACACCGAATATAGGCAAGTGTTTTTCTGCTGCCGCAGCTACCAGATCAAGGCAGATGCCCGCTTTATCAGGGTCACATGGACCGGGGGATATCACGATACCTTCTGCGCCCATCGCCATGGCATCAGCAACGCTGATTTCATTGTTGCGATGAACCGCAACCTCGGCACCCAATTCGCCAAGATAGTGCAGAAGATTGTAAGTAAAACTGTCGTAGTTATCGATCAGTAAAAACATCGTTAGACCTCGCCTGAAAACGCAGCCGAACAATGCCTGTCTGACCGTTTACGGTCAAGTCAGTGCTGAGATAGGGCGTTGATTAAAAAAAGGCGAATTAAGCGCGGCGACGCTCAGATGATTCGTAACCTTCTGCTTGGCGACGACGACGATCTAGACCAAAGAACTTACCAACGCGAATGAACGCACGTGGATTCTCGATCACGCTGCAAAGACGAGAGTAAATCGTCTTGGCCGAGATCGGCTTTGCAAGGAATTCAGTCATACCATTGTCGCGCGCATAGCATACGTGACGTAATTCTGTATTTGCTGTCACGACAACGATAGGACAATAGGGGGTTGGTGTGTCATCTGCTTGGCGAATCTGACGTACAAAGCCCATGCCATCTAGGTCAGGTGTCCAATCACAGAAAATGATATCAGGCGCGCTGCTGCAGAAGTAATTGTAAGCTTCGAGCGGATCATGCGTTGAAAATACAGTCGGTACACCAAATTCAGAGAACACATCGGTTAACAAACGACGCAGCAACACGTTTTTTTTCAAGCACGAGAATGTTTAGTTCGCTCAGATCATACGACTTCATTAAATTCACCCCTAGTAAGCACGAATTTTGACAAACCTACGCGCCATCCCTGACTTGAACCTTAAAAGGCTACATTACTAACACATTTATACAAATAATGCATCAAAAGTGGTTATTGACGCTTTGATAGCTGTGCGATACCCAAACGATACTCCTCGCCAACTTTGGAATAATCATTGGCCAACAAACCTCAATCAAATCGAAATTCAGGTACTGATAAGCTCTCAGGGTGGCCCAGGCCACGTTCGTCTATTGCCAAGAAGATGGGCCTGAACCCGGTGCGTATGTTGCTGTTGATCGTAATGGCGACTGCTGGGCTTGCAGGTGGTTATTACATTGGCAAAGAAGTCGCCCCAGCGCCAAAGTCGACAGAATCACCAGAAAAGCCAGCACCCCAAAAAGCACTGACCCAGCGGGAAACATACGAAGAGCCGCTCCTGGAAAACAACATTATAGAGCGTGATGGCGTCCTGAAACGAATCGCATTGCCAGGTTTGGATGCTGAAATTGATCTTGGTAACGGCGTTTTTGTGGCTGTGGATGCGCTTCAGCAAGACCCTGTAGCCGTTTTAGAAACACCCGAGACCACTGAATTGCAGCCAAGCACCGACGATGCGCCCAAATCGGACGTCACTGCTTTATTAGAAAAAGTAGAGCCACCAACGTCAAAGCCGCAAGAGCCTGCTGTAGAACAAGCCAAGGCTGCACCAGCATCGATCAAAAGCATCCGTGCCTTACCTGAAAACATTGCTGAACTTCAACAAGCCGACGCCGAAGCTTTGCCTGCATGGCAGCGCTATGCCTTGCCTGTTACCTTAAGCGACAAACCTTTGATCGTCATCGTCATCGATGATGTCGGGCTCGATCGTCGCCGCGCACGACAAACAATTGAACTACCAGGACCGCTCACGCTTTCTTATATGGCGTATGCCGAAGACCTCATGCAGCAGACACAAAAAGCCCGGGCAAAAGGCCACGAGCTCATGCTGCACGTCCCGATGGAGCCAAGCTCAAGTTCAATCAATCCGGGGCCAAATGTTCTTTTGAGCGGGATGCCCGAAGACGAATTACTTAAAAACATCACCTGGATTCTGGATCAGATGACTGGGTATGTTGGCATTAATAATCATATGGGTAGCCGCTTTACGTCAGACCGCGCCAGCATGAAGATTGTCGTCGGTGCGCTGCAGGCACGGGGACATATGTTCCTGGATTCTGTAACATCTGGTAAAACTGTTGCGCATGATGTAGCCCGCGAAGGCGGCATCCCTTTCGCGGTTCGTAACGTGTTCCTTGATCACAAGGACGACTTGGCGGCGATCAAGAGGCAGTTACGTCGAACAGAACAGATCGCAAAACGCACAGGCGTCGCGATTGCCATTGGCCATCCACGCGACAATACGATCGAAGCCTTAAGGGAATGGTTGCCAGACCTTAACGAGCGGGGATTCCAGCTGGTTCCGATCTCAGCAGTTGTAAGAATCAACAAGCCTTCAGAATAGAACTTCTTCACCTTGCATCACTGGGGCCAGGCTTTCGCTGAGGTGACGGCATATTACGATTTACACCTCCCGTCATTCCGGCGCAGGCCGGAATCCAGAGCCATCAAAAAACACGGTCACAGATAATATCAGAAATATCTCACCATTCTGGGCCCCGGCCTTCGCCGGGGTGACCATACTTCGAGGCCTCCTACACAAACATTATTCAGTATAGAGAGCAAAGGTGAGTTTTAAGTCTCGGAGAACTGACCAGCGTCCTCAGCAGCGCGCACGAGGGCGCGGGCTTTATTGATGGTCTCTTGGTATTCAAGTTCGGGGTCACTGTCTGCAACAACGCCACAACCCGCCTGTACATAGAGCTTTTCGTCCTTGATGATGCCTGTCCGCAGCGCAATCGCTGTGTCCATATCGCCATTGGCACCAAAGTACCCGATACATCCAGAATAAACGCCACGGCGGGTTGGTTCTAGCTCGTCAATGATTTCCATAGCTCTGATCTTTGGCGCACCAGAGACAGTACCCGCAGGGAAGCCCGCAAACAGGGCATCCAAAGCGTCTTTATCTTCGGCAAGATCACCCTCAACCGTCGATGAGATATGCATCACGTGCGAATAATATTCGATAATGAACTTTTCTGTTGGCTCGACAGTCCCAATCTTGGCAACGCGTCCAACATCGTTCCGACCCAAATCAAGCAACATCAGGTGTTCAGCAAGTTCCTTTGGATCGCTCAACAGATCATCTGCCAAGGCCTTGTCTTCTTCAGCCGTCTTGCCGCGCATCCGGGTTCCAGCCAAAGGACGAAGAGTGATGCGGTCATCGCGCACGCGCACGAGAATTTCAGGACTTGAACCAACAACCTGAAAATCGCCAAAGTTCAAATAGAACAGGTAAGGCGAGGGATTAAGGCGACGCAATGAACGATAGAACGCAAACGGTGGCAACTTGAATGGCACACTAAAGCGCTGCGATGGGACAATCTGAAATGCATCGCCTGCATTAATATAATCAACACAGCCGTTCACAATGCCATGAAACTCTTCACGGGTCATATTTGACGCAGGATCCAGTGTCACACTTTCGACATCGGCCTTGGCGCGTGGCATCGGAATATCTCGGTCCAGGTCGCTCACGGTCTCGTTCAGGCGCGCCATTGTCGCTGCATAAGCGTCATCAGCATTCACATTGTCATCGGACCAAATTGGCGTAATCACAAAGATCGAGTCTTTAAGCGAATCAAAGATCGCCATAACCGTTGGCCGCAGGAAGATGCTATCCGGCACACCGATTGTATCCGTGTTTTCGTCGGGCAGATTCTCAGCAAGGCGGGCCATGTCATAAGCCATATATCCAACAAGCCCAGATGCCATCGGCGGCAAATGCGCCGGCAGATCGAACCGGCATGCCTTGACCAGAGATCGCAGTGATTCGAGTACACCGGACTCGGCCGCAATTGGGCAGGGCACAAAACTGTTCTCATCATGCAATGCCGTGCGGTTTATTTCGGCACCACCCGGGAAACAGCGCCAGACAAGGTCTGGCGCGTAACCAATGATCGAATAGCGGCCACGTAATGCGCCGCCTTCAACGGATTCTAGCAAGAAGCTATTAGGCTTTTTAGCCGCCAACTTTAGCATTGCAGAAACGGGTGTCTCTAAGTCAGCAACGATCTCGGTCCACATGACCTGCGGTTGACCCGCATCATAAATTGGTTTGAACGAACTGAAATCAGGTGTGGTCTTCATTGTCTCTTCGCAATCACATGACCGATTGAGGACGCATATTTGGCGGCGCTGAACCGATAAAAGCGTAGGGGTCAAATGAACCCGGCTCGATCACAGCTTCATAAAGCCGCTGATTGATCGAAACGCCAACCTCTTCACGCATGGCTTCGACTATTTGCGCAGCAAGGTCACGACCCAATTCTTCGCCCAATTGCTGGTTAAGGTCTGCCATACTCGGCGTGCCCGCGTCTGTGCCCGGTGCCTGAACGTTTGTGACACGCACAACAGCATAATCGCTTCCAACGCGCGCAATCCCGCTTGTGTTCCGTTTAAGCTCATACATCTGAGCAATGATAGACGCATCCGCCGCATCGCGATCACCGCGTGTTAACGGACCAACAACTTCAATATCATCCGGCACTGTTGCAAAAAGTGTCGTGAAGTCTGTCCCGGCGTTTACAAGCTTTACAATTTCAGCAGCTTTCGTCTCTGCCAATTTTGTTCGCTCAGAAGCCTTCCACACATCAACCACCTCAGCACGAACCGTGTCCAACGGGCGTAGGGCAGGTGCGACAACGTTATCGACACGCAGCATAAAGAAGCCACGATCACCAACTTCGGTCAGGTCACTTTCAATGCCTCGTTCAGCCGTAAATGCCAGTGGCAACAAGCTTGCAAGCTCAGGTAGTCCGGCTGCCTTAGCACCACTTTGTGCATTTCCTTGACGGTCAACGTTCTGAATAACCTTGGCGCTAAACCCGACAGTATTTCCTGCTTCTTCAAGCGTTGCACCGCCACCGATTTCGTCTTCAAACTTTATCGAGATGTCATAAAGCGCATCAATGGCACGTTCGCGGCCAACGATTTCACGTACCTCTTCGCGGACATCATCAAGTGTCTGTACGATACCCACATCAACCGATGTGGCTTTCATAATATGCCAGCCGAGCGGGGATTTAATCGGCTCAGTCACAGCTCCTTCATCAATCGCAAATACAGCCTCAGCCAAGTCAGGCAATAAACCTTCGATGGTCACTGTACCCAGATCAACTGCAGCAGCTTCCATTTCAGCGACTTCAGACGCCACCGTCACAAAGTCACGTCCTTCAGCCAGGAGCCTAGCCGCTTCACGTATTTTAGCTTCGTCGCTGACAACGATTTGCTGAACAGTGCGCTGCTCAGCTTTGATAAAGCTCGCAGCGTTCGCCTCATAGGATTCCTGTAAATCTTCCTCAGCCACAGTGATCGTGCTGGCTAAATTCGCTGGATCTAAATGAACGTAAGAAACAGTTCTATATTCAGGTGCTGTGAAGCGTTGTACTTGGGCTTTGTAAATTTCGTTAATCTGTGCGTCTGTCGGCTGACCTGGGTCAGGCTGCGCCGAAGCACGAATTATTAATGTTTCAGCCGTCCGCTTCTCGTAGCGATAAGCACGCAGGATTTCCGTCATCTTCTTTGGCGCTGATGCTGAGGAGGCGGCAGAACCTAAGACCTGTGCGTTTGCGATATCATTTCGAACCTGTTCAATATAGGACGCTTCGGTCAAGCCAACCGCACGCATCACTTCATAGAAACGCTGGCGGCTAAACTGATTATCGAACCCGTGGAATGTCGGATCTCCCTGAATTGATCGGGTAACCTGATCATCAGAAACACGCAGGCCCATTTTGGCAGACGTCAAGGTGACGGCTTGCTCGTTGATCATCCGTTGCAAAACACCGTTACCAATACCGAAAGCAAGTAATTGCTCTTCGCTCAGCTGTCCGCCAAATGTCTGGCGTAAACGTTGTGTTTCGCGGGCGAGTTCGTATTCGAACTCAAGCGGCGGAATATCTTGTTTCCCAACTGTGGCGACAGAAAGCTCTGATGCGCTGGTGCCGATCACGTCCTCGATACCCCACGCGGCAAAGCTGAGGATCAAAACACCGGCAAGAGCCTTAACGATAAGAGAGCCGGTTTTGCTGCGGATTGCTTGAAGCATACGACGAAATTCCCAGTTGGTTTATGTTTCATTACGCCACACAAAAATTCATATGACGGCGGCGGCATCTTAGGCAACCGACGCGGGGGCGGCAATAGCTCGCTTGGGAGAATTGATGGAGAAGTGATCACGTGTTATTGAGCAGGAATAACATACTCAAAAAAGGATAATCGATATGGCACAACGCACCACCTTAATCGCCGGTAATTGGAAGATGAATGCAAGCGGCGAAATGGCCGAAGTATTAACGGATGGCCTTAAGGCATGGGCAGGGAAACCCGGCGTTGAAATGCTGGTATGCCCGCCATTTCCTTACCTTGGCCCCGTTGGCGCGATGATTGCTGAAAGTGATATCAAGCTAGGTGCACAAACCTGCCATGCAAACGCATCTGGTGCGCATACTGGTGATGTCGCTGCAGAAATGCTGGCAGACCTTGGGTGTAGCTATGTGATTGTTGGCCATTCTGAGCGTCGTGCTGATCATGGTGAAACTGATTCTGATGTGTGTGCTCAGGCCGAAGCCGCGCACCGAGCAGGGCTTTGCGCGATCGTTTGTGTCGGAGAAACCGAAGCTGAGCGCGATGAAGGTGCAACATTAAGTGTTGTCACGGATCAGCTTGCCGGATCATTACCAGAAGGTTCTCCCGCAACGTCATTGGTTGTCGCTTATGAGCCGGTCTGGGCGATTGGCACAGGCCGCACACCAACAAACAACGACGTCCAGGATGTCCACGCTGCAATCCGCGGCTTATTATGTGAGCGATTTGGTAACGAAATCGGAAACGGGGTGCGCTTATTATATGGTGGTTCCATGAAGCCGACGAACGCTGAGGGCTTGCTCGCACTGCAAGATGTTGATGGTGGGCTCATCGGTGGCGCCAGCCTCAAGGCGGAAGACTTTATCGGAATTGCCGACGCTTGAATCCAAGAGAATCACAAAACGTCAATTCTAGGCTGGTCAAACCCTTAACAAGCGGCTAGAACACGCCCGTTCAGACGTTAGGAGACGAACGCACCATGGAAACCGTTGTTCTCGTTATTCACTTGCTTATTGCGATCGGCCTTGTGGCAGTAATCTTGCTTCAGCGCTCTGAAGGCGGCGCGCTTGGCATGGGTGGTGGCAGCGGTGGCGGTGGCGGATCAGGGTTCATGAGTGGCCGTGCGGCTGCAGACGTTCTAACGCGGACAACAGCAATTTTAGCGACTTGCTTCATTATCACGAGCATCGTTCTTGCGATAATGGCGGGTTCCGGACGTGAATCGGGTTCGATTCTTGATCAAGTACCGGCCCCATCGACGACACCAGCGGCGCCATCTTCGACGCCAACTGTGCCGGCACCGACAACACCCGCTCAGTAAAAATTGTGCAGAATCAATGCCTCAAACAGTTCGTCAGACCTCTGACGGACACTCCTTTTATATTGTTTAGAATCGACGGTTGGCGTCCTCAACTTTTGGTGTATGGTGACTTTCCATGACGCGGTTTATCTTTATCACTGGCGGCGTGGTCTCCTCGCTCGGAAAAGGTTTGGCTTCAGCAGCACTCGGTGCGTTGTTGCAAGCGCGTGGCTTTAAAGTACGGCTACGCAAGCTAGATCCTTACCTCAATGTTGATCCTGGGACGATGAGTCCTTATCAGCACGGCGAAGTTTATGTCACCAATGATGGTGCTGAGACAGACCTGGACCTGGGCCATTACGAGCGCTTTACCGGCGTTGTTGCCAAGAAATCTGACAACGTTACGACCGGACGGATTTACTCCGACGTGATCGCCAAAGAACGTCGTGGTGATTATCTCGGTGCGACCATCCAGGTCATTCCACACGTCACTGATGCGATTAAGAACTTCGTCATTTCCGATATTGAGGACGAAGATTTCATTCTTTGCGAAATTGGCGGCACTGTCGGCGACATTGAAGGTCTGCCGTTCCTCGAAGCCATTCGTCAGCTTGGTAACGAACTCGGCCGTGAACGCGCGATGTACATGCATCTGACGCTGATCCCGTACATCGCAGCTGCAGGTGAGCTCAAGACAAAGCCGACCCAGCATTCAGTCAAAGAATTACTCTCGCTAGGTATCCAGCCAGATATGTTGCTGTGTCGATCCGAGCATCCACTTCCAGATGGCGAGCGACGTAAAATCGCCCAGTTCTGTAACGTCCGCCAAGACGCTGTTATTTTAGGCCTTGATGCGAAAAGCATCTACGAAGTGCCGATCCGCTATCACGCCGAAGGTATGGACGACGTTGTTTGCCGTCATTTCGGCCTGAACGCGCCAGATCCAGACCTGACCACATGGAAAGACATCCATGTCCGCAAGACCAAGCCTGAGGGTGAAGTCTCTATCGCCGTTGTCGGTAAGTACACTGGCCTGTTAGATGCCTATAAGTCATTATCCGAAGCTTTGGATCATGGCGGCATTGCCAATAACGTCCGGGTCAAACTGAACTGGATTGATAGCCAGATATTCGAAGGCGATACGCCGCTCGATTACCTGGAAGGCACGCACGGCATTTTGGTGCCGGGTGGATTTGGTGAACGTGGCGCTGAGGGTAAAATTCTTGCGGCGAAATTCGCGCGCGAGCGGGGCATTCCGTACTTTGGTATTTGCTTCGGTATGCAGATGGCCGTCATTGAAGCCGCCCGAAATATGGCTGGCATTCCGAATGCAAATTCTACGGAATTCGGTGAAACTGACGAGCCCGTTGTCGGCCTCATGACGGAATGGCTTAAGGGCAATGCTCTTGAGAAACGCCAGAATGACGGCGACCTTGGTGGCACAATGCGCCTTGGTGCTTTTGATTGTGGATTGGCTGAAAACAGCCGGGTGCGCAGTATATATGGCCAAGAAGAGATATCTGAACGCCATCGCCATCGCTATGAAGTGAACACAGCGTACCGTGAGAAACTCGAAGCTGCTGGAATGATGTTCTCAGGAATGTCGCCTGATGGAATCTTGCCAGAAATCGTCGAAATTCCAGATCATCCCTGGTTTATTGGTGTGCAGTTCCATCCTGAATTGAAATCGAAGCCATTCGATTCACACCCACTGTTTGCATCCTTCATTCGCGCTGCCGTCAATCAGTCGCGCTTGGTGTAAATAGGTACCACGGGACCCCGGCCTTCGCCGGCTAGACGCGGGTTAACAAATTTATCATCATCCAACAAATACGTCATTCCGGCGCAGGCCGGAATCCAGAGCCACCAATGAATTCAATGATATGTGTTTAGCGATATCACAATTCGTTCATATCAGGTGGTAACATCTGGTACATGTGCTCATCTGCGCTATATAACTTAGAGAAGAACATTTTATATCAAAGCCATTCATTATAAAAAAAATAAAGGGAAACAGAGAATGTCACTTAGAATCAACGACCAAGCTCCAAATTTCACGGCGGAAACCACGGAAGGCACAATTAATTTCCATGACTGGCTGGGAGACGGGTGGGCTATTCTATTCTCGCATCCAAAAGATTATACGCCGGTTTGCACGACTGAGTTAGGCTATGTCGCAAAACTGAAGCCAGAATTCGAAAAACGGAATTGCAAAGTCATCGGTCTCAGTATCGACCCTGTCGACAATCATGCCGGTTGGGCCAAGGACATTGAGGAAACTCAAGGCACCAAAGTTAATTTCCCGATGATTGCCGATACCGATCTCAATGTTGCGAAACTCTATAGTATGTTCCCTGCGAATGAAGACGAAAGCATGGAGAACCGGACGGCTATGACCAACGCCACGGTACGTACTGTTTTCATTATCGGTCCTGATAAAAATATCAAATTGATGATGAGTTATCCGATGACAACCGGACGTAATTTTGACGAAATTATGCGTGTCCTGGAATCGATTCAGCTCACGGCTGAACATAAAGTGGCAACGCCAGTAAATTGGCAGAATGGCGATGATGTGATCATCGTGCCTGCCATCACCGACGAGATGGCAGCAGAAAAATACCCAGATGGCTGGAAAACATTGAAGCCTTATCTACGCGTTGTGAAACAACCAAAGTAAGCTATTGAGCAATACTGGGCCCCGACCTTCACCGGGGTGATGACGATTTAGGCATTTGTCATCAATCAACGATACCCGTCATCCCCGCGAAAGCGGGGACCCAGTACCTTCAATCAACAATCTAGGTTCCAGCTTTCGCGGGAATGACGAAACAAATCTGGCGGCAATATAAAATTGGCTAAGACGATGCCAACGTCAGGAATGTTCGGTCTTCGCGTAACAAGAACTTCTCACGCTGAGCGAACGCGTAATTCTCCTTGCCGAGCAGGTCATCCATCAGACGTTTCCGTTACTCTTCATAGGCAGCAAGGCTTTCGATGTTATAAACGTCGTACGCCAGTGTACTTGAGCCTTCGTGCGGTGCGTAATATCCGATCAAATCGGCGCCACACCGGGGGATCGCTTCGCCCCAATTGCGTGCGTATTGAACAAACTGATTCTTTTTGGTGGGATCGATTTGATATTTAATAAAGCATGTAATCATTTTGCGTCTCCATGGTTAAGAACCGCAATCTGACATACATTAAAGAATTTATGCTTCGTCCTTCATCGAAGTATGAATGTTTTCGGATAATCTCGTAAAACCCTTTTCCGAAGCGCCTGAACACAGTATCAGATAGCCCAACAACAAATGAGAAACCTTATGAGCGAACAACGCACCGTCAATGTCGGCCCATGTAGCCTCAGCAACGTAAAGCCGCTGACGATTATCGCCGGTCCATGCCAACTTGAGACACGCGAGCATGCGCTTGAGATGGCGGGGGCGCTTAAAGCCCTTGGCGACAAGCTCAACATCGGGATCATCTACAAAACGTCCTACGATAAGGCCAACCGGACCAGCGTCTCAGGCGTCCGTGGTATTGGGCTTGAGGACGCACTCCCCATTTTCAACGAAGTCCGTGACGTGACGGGCCTGCCTGTCCTGACAGACGTCCATGAAGCGGCCCATTGCGCAGCAGTGGCCGAAGCTGTTGACGTCCTGCAAATTCCAGCGTTCCTGTGTCGCCAGACCGATCTTCTGCTTGCCGCAGGACATACTGGCAAGGCGATCAACATCAAGAAGGGTCAATTCCTGGCCCCTTGGGATATGAAGAACGTCGTCGATAAGGTGATGAGCACGGGCAACGAAGCTGTCACCGTCACCGAACGCGGTGCGAGCTTTGGTTACAATACGCTCGTAACCGATTTCCGCGGCTTACCAACAATGAAGAACATGACCGGCTGTCCGGTTGTGTTTGATGCCACGCATTCCGTACAGCAGCCGGGTGGGCAGGGAAGCTCAAGCGGCGGACAACGTGAGTTCGCACCTGTACTGGCGCGTGCCGCTGTATCATTGGGTATTGCCGCCGTGTTTATGGAAACACACCAGGACCCGGACAACGCACCGTCAGATGGACCAAATATGATTCCGATCAATCGATTAGAGGGCGTTCTTAAAGATTTGATTGCGTTTGATACGCTCGCCAAATCCAGCCCAGCCCCCGAGACACTTACGAATAACGATTAAAATTTCAGAGACGTTTTAGAGGATTTAAAACAATGACTGCCATCATCGACATTACCGCTCGCGAAATTCTGGACTCCCGAGGCAACCCGACGGTCGAAGTCGACGTTCTGCTTGAGACTGGCGTCGTGGGACGTGCTGCTGTGCCATCAGGTGCCTCAACCGGTAAGCATGAAGCTGTTGAGCTTCGTGACGGCGATAAGAAGCGCTATGGCGGCAAGGGTGTCTTGAAGGCCGTTGCAGCCATTAATAACGAAATCTTTGAAGCGCTCGCCGGTCTTGACGTTGAAGAACAGGTCTTCATCGACCGCTTGATGATTGAATTAGACGGCACAGAGAACAAAAGCCGTCTTGGTGCCAATGCAATTCTCGGTGTTTCCATGGCATGCGCCAAGGCAGCCGCTGAAGAGACCGGCATGCCTTTGTATCGCTCAATTGGTGGCTCGTATGCGCATGTCCTTCCTGTTCCCATGATGAACATCATCAATGGCGGTGAGCATGCGGATAACCCGATTGATATCCAGGAATTCATGATCATGCCAATCGGTGCTGAAACATGCGCTGACGCAATCCGCATGGGTGCCGAGATTTTCCAGCGCCTCAAAAAGGATCTATCTGACGCAGGTCATAACACCAACGTTGGTGATGAGGGCGGCTTTGCGCCAAACCTGAGCTCAACGACCGAAGCCCTAGATTTCATCATGAAGGCGATCAAAGGTGCCAAGTACAAGATTGGCAAAGACGTTGTCTTGGCCATCGATGCCGCATCTACCGAATTTTATAAAAAGGGCAAGTACGTGCTTTCTGGCGAAGGGAAGACTTTTGATGCGAAAGGCATGGTCGAATACTGGGCCGACTTGTGTTCAAAGTATCCCATCGCGTCCCTCGAAGATCCAATGGCCGAAGATGACTGGGAAGGCTGGAAGATGCTCACTGACGCAATCGGTGATGACGTCCAATTGGTTGGCGACGATCTGTTTGTCACCAATCCTGATCGCCTAGCTGACGGTATTGAGCGTGGTGTTGCGAACTCGATCCTGATCAAGGTCAATCAGATCGGTACGCTGACTGAAACCCTCGAAGCCGTCTCCATGGCGCACAGGGCAGGGTATTCGACTGTAATTTCACACCGTTCCGGTGAAACTGAAGACGCGATCATTGCTGACATTGCGGTGGCCACGAATGCAGGCCAGATCAAGACCGGCTCGCTCTCACGCTCTGATCGTCTCGCAAAATACAATCAACTGATGCGCATCGAAGAAGAGCTTGGCCCAATTGCCTACTACCCAGGTGCCCGCGCGCTCGACTAATTTCGTCTCACTTCTAAACAAACCTCCTCACCTAACCTCTCCTCCTAAAAGGAGGAGAGGGATAAGCATAACT
>DGOK01000106.1:18291-30483 GCA_002389385.1 Rhodospirillaceae bacterium UBA4468
GAGCTCAGACCCCACAACGAAAAAGGCCCGCCGAAGCGGGCCTCTTCCATCAGATTTTTTTATCGAAGATTATGCAGCGGCTTTCGCAAGTGCAGTCTTGATACGACGCTTAACGCGAATAGCTGATGTGCTCAGCTTTTCGTCTTTGGTCTTTTGAAGGTATGTATCCAAACCACCATTGTGCTCAACGCAGCGAAGGCCATAAGCCGTTACGCGGAAGCGGATGTTCTGAGACAAAGCATCAGACCATAATGATGTAGATTGGATGTTTGGCAGAAAGCGGCGACGTGTTTTGTTCATCGCGTGGCTGACGTTGTTGCCAAATTGGACTGTGCGTCCGGTTAATTCACATTTCTTGGACATGGGTTCGGTCCTTAATTTCGGGCACTTAGGCCGCTTATTGTTCTTACAAAAATACAAAAGGCCGCGCCGTAACGCGAACCATTGTCGGACTTTTACGGCCTAGCCCCCTTGGCGTCAAGCCAAAGTGGCACTTAACATAGGACTTTTAGTCATTACCGATGCGCCATGCGCCACACCAATCGTGCGGCGGTAACCAGGTGTCATTGGCCAGTCGTGCTTCGAGCGCATCTGCGGTCTTTTCGTTTACGGCTTCAGGTACCCGTTCACGAAGGTGAGCAACGGCCTTACGCCAGAAAGAATTGACGGTTTCAATACGCTCGATAAGTGCCTCAGTCGCAGGATCAGCCTCGACACCCTGGTTTTCGAGTATATCTCTGGATTTGTATAAAAGCTGGTGCGCACGGCCCTATTCACCCGCAAGATAAGCAGCAACACTGTCTTGGAACATTTGAATAAAGACAACCGGCATTGGATCGATATCAATCGTATACAGATCAACCGGCTTTTCGCGCTCTGGGACAAAAATACGGTCAATGCGACGGCAAAGAACGCGACGATCCGCACTTAAACATTCAATAAAATCGGAGCTAATAAGGATGTTTGTGCCGTAGGCCTCATTCATGCCTTTAAGTCTGGCGGCAAACTGGACGTTATCACCAATCAACGTAGAAACCGCACGATTGTCATCACCAAAGGTCCAGCGACAACTAGCCCCCAATGCAGGCCAAAGCGCGTGTCAAAATGCTTTTCATCTTCCCAGCCTTATTTATCTTGGAAAAAATCTTCCCAGATACCACCGGCAACTTCGAGCGCTTCAGAAAGCTTTCGCATTTCTACGGCTGCATCAAACGCAGCGTTCGCACTCATATTTGGTTCTTCATTGTCATGGAAGTAGGCAAAGATGCCTTCGCCCAGGAATTTGTCGATGTCGCCACCGTGCCTTGTTACACCCCGGTTCATCTCACCTAGGTATGTTTTCAAAACTGGCAATATGTCTTTCTCAAGCTCATGCGTCATTGACTGGAATCCAGCAACATCCGTTAACATCAGCGAAACCGGGGAGCGCGTAGGGATAACTCGCTCGCCTTTAGCTTCGAGGAAGGCACGTCGGCTAATGAACCGGCGCAAGTTCGCAATAATAATACTGATAGCTTCGATCAGCGTATCAATCTCGTTCAGCGACCGGCCTTCACTGTGCGCTTCATCAGCACGACGCTAAATAATTTCATCTACATCTTCAAGGCCAGGAATTTCACGCATTTTACCAATAATCACTTTATTGGCTTCGCTCAGCCGGTCCATGAACACCTGACCAACACGATCAATATTCCGCTCGGACTTCCAACGAACCGCATAAATCATCGATCTATAAATGATCACTTCGAGCAATGGATCCGTCAGATGCAAATAGTTGCCGATCGAGAAATCCCCAAGCATGCTGATCAAGATCAGAATACCGACGGCATACCATGTGTCATCACGGCCCATCGCGCGCAGCATCTCGGCACCCAGAACTGTTTCGCGTGTTCCAACTTTTTGTACCATGCCAACTTTTGCCACAGCACGAACTGTTCTTAAAATTCTAAGGACCCAAGGGTTAGCAACGCCGGTGTCACCAACAAAGAACGACGCACCGGTCGCGCCAACAGCCATGATATTAATCCACGCTGCAGGTGTTTTGAAATACGCCATACCGTAGGCCAACGCACCGACACAGGTATCGAACATAAAGAATATGCCCATCAGTGCTTCGATCCAACGCGCAGCCTCAGGAGACCATTGCAATGTGTCACCACCAGCGAGCATCTCAAGAAAAGCGGCAACAGGTGCAAAAAAGACTGCGAGGTATGTAGTGGCGAGGTTTAGTCGCTCATAGCCTTCGTTATCGGCAAGGCGAAGCCAAAACCTTTTGCAACATCTTCGTTCTGCTGCTTTGAATCCTGATCGTCTTCCATATTGATACGATCAAACAAGGCGTCATAACGGTCCTCGTTGAGGCCACTAGATACAGGTTTATTATTGGGCGTCCGTTCGGACATACATCGCCTCACAAGTCATAGGTTTTCGCGTGCAACAAGCCACACCTCGGAAAGATAAATCCTAAACATCGCGTAGCACTCTGTCACGGTATCAAACGTATAGGATGTATCCTAATTCAAAACCTTGTTTGGGCGACATCCAAAGGGCACATTATGATCTATGGCTCGCAGAAAACGTATACACCCATCTCTGATCATCGTCGAAGACGTCGCGACGGCTATATTGGTATGTGAATGGCCGGGATGTCTGGAACACGGCGAACATAAAGCGCCTAAGTCACGTGACATGCTGCGTGAATACCGATGGTTCTGCATGGAACATATTCGCGAATACAATAAGCGGTGGAATTACTTCGAAGGCATGTCTGAGGAAGAAGTCGAGGCAGACCTTAGACGTGACACTGTGTGGCAGCGCCCCAGCTGGCCACTCGGCGACCGGGAAGAGGGTGAGATCAAAGGCCCCAAACCTGGCATGGGCACATTCGGGATTGATCCGGATTACTTTGTCGACAGCTTTGGGCTGTTTGACGAGAAAGAAAGTGCCAACGGTGCAACAGACGTGGATGCACCAACACGCAAGGCGCTTGCGATCTTTGGACTGGCCATGCCCATAACGGCCGAAATGCTTAAAGCCAAATACAAGGAACTCGTAAAAAAGCATCATCCAGATACAAATGGCGGCACAAAAGAAGCCGAAGAAAAATTCAAAGAAATTCTTGATGCCTATGAAACACTCCGTCAATTTCTTGTTATTTAGAGACACGCGCCTAAACTTTATAAGGAAACCTCGTCTCCTCCCAAGCTCGCCACTTCGGGTATAATCTTCTTCTCATTGCTGAGAATTACCCTCTAAAAACACGCAATTGTAGCTAAAAATGGCGCTGATACTTGACGCAACAGATGATTGCCCCTAACACGAGAGCAACTTAATCCCTATATGGATGACTTCGATAATGAATTGCCGGTCAGCGGGTTGTGGCCGGTCAGATAAACGGGAATACACGTATGAGCTCAGACCATCAGACTAAACCTTTTGCACAGCAAGAGCCCGACACCACTGTATCTGTCAAAGACCTCTTTGGCATCGATAGCGACATGGTCGTTCCGGCGTTCTCTGAGACCGACAGCCACGTTCCCGACATTGACGATACATATCGTTTTGACCGTGATACGACGATGGCGATTCTGGCTGGTTTTGCCTATAACCGCCGCGTGATGATCCAGGGTTATCACGGTACGGGTAAATCAACGCATATTGAACAAGTTGCCGCACGATTAAACTGGCCTTGTATCCGGGTCAACCTCGACAGCCACATTTCACGTATCGATTTGGTCGGTAAAGACGCGATTGTGCTTCGTGACGGAAAGCAGGTCACTGAATTCCGCGAAGGTATTCTGCCATGGGCACTGCAAAACCCGACCGTACTTGTATTTGATGAATATGACGCTGGTCGTCCTGACGTCATGTTCGTGATCCAGCGTATCCTCGAGATCGAAGGTAAACTGACTTTGCTTGATCAGAACCGGGTTATGCGTCCGCATAAATACTTCCGTCTGTTCTCAACCACCAACACGATCGGATTGGGTGATACCACGGGCCTTTATCATGGCACGCAGCAAATCAACCAAGGCCAGATGGACCGTTGGAACATTGTTACAACGCTGAACTATCTTGAGCATGATGCCGAAGTTGAGATCGCAATGGCAAAATGTCCGTCTTATAATACCAAAGAAGGTAAGGGACAGTTGGACGCTATGGTCGAACTCGCTGACATGACCCGCGCCGGGTTCATGAACGGTGATATCTCAACAGTGATGTCTCCACGTACAGTGATCACGTGGGCTCAAAACGCTGAAATCTTCAAAGATTTGGGCTATGCTTTCCGCGTGACGTTCTTGAACAAGTGCGATGAGCTCGAGCGTCCGGTTGTTGCTGAATATTATCAACGTGCTTTGGGCGAAGAAATGCCAGAGTCCGCCGCTAACGCCATCCTGCAGTAAGGCTTCGCTTTGACTAAAGAGAACCCAGCAGAACTTTGGAAACGTGTCACCGCATCAACCTTGCGGTCGATGGGACATGCCAAGGACCTTGAAGTAAATTACGGGCAAAGTGCGCCCGGATTGACCTCAGATGCTGCGCATATGCCTGCACCACAAGCCAATATGAGCCCTGAAGCCATGACGCGGTTTCGTGGCATGTCAGACGCGCTGGCACTGCGGTTACGGCATCACGATGCTGATACGCATTGGGAAAACATGCCATCAGGTGCAGATGCCCGACGGGTCTACGAGGCTGTTGAACAGGTTCGCTGTGAATCTATTGGGACACAACGCTTAAGCGGCGCTGGCGATAACCTTCATGCACTACTGGAAGAACGTTGCCGTGCCAAGGGCTACAACGGCGTCAAAGAACGCGATGACGCTTTGTTACCCGAAGTTGTCGGACTTATGGTGCGCGAAACTTTATCGGGCCGTGCGCTACCAGAATCAGCAAAAGAGTTTGTAGAGCTTTACCGCGCTGACATCGAAGAAAAAATCTCAGGCGATCTTGATGATTTGATCAAAGCCGCATCAGACCAAGCCGAGTTCTCGCAAGCCGTTAACCGGATGCTCGAGTCTCTGGACATGGTCACCGATGATCCGGCAGACGACATTTCAGACGAAGACGACAAGAGTGATTCTGACGATAGCGAAGACGGCAGCCAGGACGCTGACTCCGCTGATTCAGATGCCGACTCAGATGGCTCTATGGCCGGTGAATCTGAAGATTCTGACTCCACCGAAGGCATGGACTTCGATCCTGAGTTTTCTGACGATGATTTAAACCCGGGCGAGGGCGAAGAAGAGCCTGCCGGTCCAAGTGAATACGATCCAGACTGGAAACGTAATGATGTCGGCGACAATCAACCGTACCGCCCGTACACGGACGAATACGATGAAATCATTCATGCCGCCGAGCTGTGTGATAATGAAGAGCTTACGCGACTCCGTCATCAACTCGATCAGCAGTTGTCTCACTTGCAGGGTGTTGTTGGCAAACTCGCGAACCGTTTGCAGCGCCGCCTATTAGCGCAGCAAACCCGGTCTTGGGAATTCGATCTTGAAGAGGGTGTACTCGATGCCGGGCGCTTGTCACGCGTGGTCAGCGACCCTGTTGCGCCGCTATCTTTCAAACGCGAAACAGATACCGATTTCCGAGATACCGTCGTCACATTGTTGATCGATAACTCAGGCTCAATGCGGGGTCGTCCTATTACCGTCGCAGCCATGAGTGCAGATATTCTGGCCCGCACGCTCGAGCGTTGTGGCGTGAAGGTCGAAATTCTTGGCTTTACCACACGATCCTGGAAAGGCGGTTCATCCCGCGAAAACTGGGTCGGGCAGGGTAAGCCAAAGAATCCAGGCCGTCTTAACGATTTAAGACATATTATCTACAAATCAGCAGACATGCCTTGGCGCCGTGCACGGCCAAGCCTCGGGCTTATGCTTCGTGAAGGATTGCTCAAGGAAAACATCGACGGCGAGGCGCTCCTGTGGGCGCACAACCGTTTACTTGGCCGCCCAGAGCAACGGCGCATTCTGATGGTTATTTCTGATGGTGCCCCTGTTGATGATGCAACATTATCGGCGAACCCGGGTAACTACCTTGAACGCCACTTGCGCGAAGTCATCAACTTCATTGAGACCAAGTCTGACGTAGAATTGACTGCGATTGGTATTGGGCACGATGTAACACGCTACTATAAGCGCGCTGTGACGATTATCGATGCAGAAGAACTCGGCGGCACGATGATGGCGAGCTTGGCGGAATTATTCGATGAGAACAATGGTCAGCCAGCGTCTAGGGGCAGACGCCGCGCGGGCTGACAATCTCTTTCTCTTCTCCCTCGGGAGAGGGTGGCGCGCAGCGCCGGGTGAGGGGTCGTTCTATAACATGTATTGCTCAAACCACCCCTCATCCTGTCCTTCCCCCTAAAGAGAAGGAACTCTCGTATTAAGACCGGTAAACGATCATCGCTGTGCCGAGAGAATCATCGGGATGAACGATGATGCCGTCTTCAGTTTCAAACACACGCATGCCACAATTGTGGAAGAAGTCAGCTGATTTTTGATAATCATCCGCTTTGAATCCAATCGCCGCTGTGTACGGTAAGCTTGCAGGATTAAAGTCGGGCACGATTTCGGCAAGGCGATTTTGGGTCACAAAACGAAGACCGCCTCGGGCACACACAACAGCCGTCTCATGATCATCAACAACGACGACTTTTTGCGCTAACAGATGCGCCATACGTTCCGCAGATTGCGTTGGGTTCTCGACACAAACAACCGCGTCAACCATGCCGGAGATACCATTGTCTCGGGCAATATACCGATCTTGCCACATTAAATCAGGCGTGTGGTGGGTGAGGGCTTGAATACGCCCTTCAGGAATTTCATCAAAAGCCGCACGAATGACACTGAACTTTACTTCATCTTGCGATCCGTCTGCCGCTTCAACGTCGCGGCGCAACTCCACCATCGGCTGCAAACGAAAACCATCATTGGATATACGTTTATAAGCGTCCTCGGCGTCTGAATCCGAGAAGGCCAAAAGATGCACGCCAGAATAACGATCAAGGCGTGCCCGTAAATCTTCAACCACCGGCTTAACAACATCACCAGCGTCACACAGCAGTTCAATATAACCAGAGCCTAACATCGCCAGGCGATTGGCCGTGCCTTGTGGGACACGCTCTCCAGTTTCTGGGTCACGGTTTCCATGAACGGAATAAGGTGTGAGCTTAAATCCAAGCTTTTCGAATACCTCAGACGCTGCATCCATGTCATGCACAAGCCATGCGACGTGATCAAAAAAGACCTCATCAGCAGAAGGGACCTGGCGTCCGGGCAAAGGGAATAAGTCGAGAGGGGATTGATCTTCCATGATGTCACTTTCCGTTTTAGTTGTCATCAAACTTGATGCCGAATGGCTTTGATTTCTAGTTTAGATACTTTGGTGGGGTTACGCTATTCTTCAGGTCTGCCGTTTTCCCGGTCATATGCAAATGCTGTGTGTTCTTCGAGATAACTGATGTCGTGGATAGCAACCGTGTCCGAGGAAATCAGCACAACGGCATAGGCTGGCATTTCCCGGCTCGAGACAAGGGGCTTATCCTGATTGATATCGGCAACAACCTGATGCGCTATCGATTTGACGGTTGAAAACGGAATGCCGTTCCAACTGCCATGAAACGAACGGTGCATATGACCAAAGAACAGATGACGTACTTTGCCGGAGTGGCGCGATAACAAGGCCCATAATTCATCACTATTTTGCAGTCGAATATTATCCAGTGCCTGTATGCCGCTCAACATGGGCGGATGGTGCATGAAAAGAAATACGCTGCCAGATGCTTGTGATAACGCGTTATCGAGCCACTGCATTTGCGCCGCATCAATCTGCCCTGCATGGGTGCCTTCGGTCAGCGTATCGAGCGCGATAAAAGCACCAGCGTCGTTGTTTACAACAAAGCACGCTTGCCCGGCGCCGTTAGATTTTGCATCCGGTAATCCAGTGAAATACGCATCCCTGATGTCGTGGTTACCGATCATTGGATACCAGGGCATCTTGAGGTCACTCAGGATTTCCTGCACGCGCGCGTATGCGCCAGCTTCGCCCCAATGCGCGATATCACCTGTAATCATTGCGAACGCCGCGTCACTGTGATGCGTGTTTATCGACGCGACCGCATCTCTAAGGCGTGCATCAACGTCGATTTCAAACAAAGAACCAGAAGCGGTAATGTGTGGGTCTGTAAGATGTATAAATTTCATAAACTAATCATATCTATTTTTTGATGGTCGTCATTTGAAATTTTCAAACCGTGCGAGGAAACTCACTTTACGAGATGCTGTGCAAAGCCAATACTATGGTATGGATATTTTTCGTTTTGCAGCAGCTTTATTGGCCGTGTTTTTCATTCATACGTCACTCGCATCCGCCGAGAAAATTGACGTGGACGCAACGCCTATCCCGTTTATTGATAATGCGCCCGAGCAAACAAAAGTCGGCGCCCTTGAATATCGGGGCGGCCTATACCTGACATCTTCAAACCGCCGCTTTGGAGGGTTCTCAGGTCTTGGTATCAGTAGCAACGGCCAACGTATGGTGAGCGTTTCAGATCGCGGCACGTCCTATTCAGCAAGTCTTGAATACGATGCTGCGGGTAATTTATCAGGCTTAAAGACACATGACCTCGGCACCCTCTCAGATCTAGACGGAACACCCGTCGCTGGGAAACGTTGGTCAGATGCAGAAGCAATGAGCCCCGGCGTCCAAGGCGAAATCATCATTGCGTTTGAGCGCGATCATAGACTTTGGCGGTACGACGCAGGTGCCACAACACCGCGTGTACTGCGCCCACCAGCTGAGCTTGGTAAAATGTCGCCAAATCATGGCATCGAAGCCTTAACGTTACTCAATGACGGCAGACTTTTGGCGATTACCGAAGGATCTCCTGATGAGCTTACAAGTATTGCCTGGGTGAGCCGCCGAGGCGGATGGGATGTGCTAACGTATTTTGCTGATGATGGTTTCCGACCAACGGGTGCCGCAACACTGCTAAATGGCGACGTGTTGGTACTTGAACGATATTATACACCGCGTGCCGGCGTGCGCATTCGCATCAAGCGTATTGATATTACCAAGATTACTGCCGGCGCAGAAATTTCAGGAGAGCTCGTCGCACTCATGGCACCGCCCATGAACATTGATAACTTTGAGGGCATTGAAACGCGCCAAGATAAAGAAGGGCGTACCCTTGTGTATTTGATATCAGATGACAACTTTAGTGATGACCAACGCACACTCTTGATGATGTTTGAGTTGAGTGCTCTATAGGGGACAGGCATCCTTCACCTTGAATAAAATGCGCATTACCATTTTGAAATTTCCTCCTATACACAGATTACGAAAAGCTTCACATGCTTTGATTACAGCCGTCATTTTAGCTGGCGCAACCGTTCTGCCTGTCGCCATAAATGCCGAAGAAAAAGTCGACTTCATCCACCGCGGCATTACGATTTCAGGTATTCCCAAACCTAAAGACAAATTCTTTGATATAGATGTCACGCCTGCAAAAGAGGGCGCTGAACTGGTCAGAGATGCCTTGGAAATTTTGTACACAGGATCATCATTTAATGCCAAAGCGATTGAGCGCCTCAAGGCAGCAGGACACGTCATCATTGTTTACGATCCGGCCTTTCCAAAACGTGAATTTAGCAAGCTAACCATTGCAGCATTCTTTCCTTATTTCTTCCAAAAGGACGGCAATGGGAAAGATTTTGTTACCTTCGTTGGTCGCTTCGGAGGCAAGTGGGCGGCACGGGAACTTGCGCCTGTCATTGCCCATGAATTAACCGGCCACGGCATACAACATTTGCGCGGTCGCCTTGAACACGTCCGCGAGGTCGACCTGGAATGTGAAGCCTACATGTATCAAGAAAAGGCTTATCAGGATTTAAATTTCGACAAAAACGCACGCGAGATGATCGCGTTTCGACAAACCCTCGAACGGCACTGGTGCGCTGACTTTAAAAAATGGCAAAAAAATAATCTCCCGAAAAATTCCAAATATTGGGATCAACTTCATCCGGACATTCCCAAACTTATTGAAGACTATCTCGTTTATATTGAAGCCTTGCGGAAAAGTGGTGTGGCAGGGAAAGCCGTCAAGCGGGCAAAAGCCGCACAGAATAATGTCACAAGCGAACGAATAGCCATGTTGCTCGCAAGTGATGACCCTGACGCACATTTTCAATTAGGCCAGCTCTACACACGAGGCATTGGAGTCGAGGAAAACAAACAAATAGCACTGAACTGGTTTGAGAAAGCCGCTGAGGCAGGCCACGCTCGGGCGCAATTCGAACTTGCCCGCATATACTGGAAAGGCGATGGCGTATATTTGGATAAAGTGCTATCTGCCCAATGGGCAAAAGCAGCTGCAGAGAATAATATCACTGCCGCTGAATATCTTTATGGTGCGATGCTAGTTAACGGTGACGGCGTCACACGAGACATAAAGAAAGGACGCACCTTCATCGGTAAAGCTGCTGACAAAGGGCACAAAGGTGCCATTGACGCGTTAAAGAAACTACCGCCCAACTAATACATTCCTGGAGAGTAAGATTATGAGCCTACGTACTATTATCTTTGTCGTCTGCGCCATATCATTAACGGGTCTCGTCTTATATCTCGCAAATCAATACCCCGGATCACTCGATAATAATATTGATCAGGCAAGGTTGATCCAGGCCGTCGCACTGATCGTGTTGATCGGTGCCGGGCTCGTATTTTCGCCGCGGTTAAACCTAAAGGGCGCACTGAAGTATATCGTCATTTGGGGCTTAGTTGGACTGGCAGTATTTACCGCATATGCATTCCGAGGTGAGTTCACACAAATTGGCGCGCGTATCAGCGGCGAACTTTTGCCTTCGCAAGCTGTTGAAACGGGGCAGGGTGAAATCACAATCCGTCGTGGTGCGGACGGCCATTTCCATCTCAACGCAAATGTGAATGGTACGAACATTCGTTTCCTTGTTGATACAGGTGCAAGCGTCGTCACGCTAAGCCGCCAAGACGCCGAGAGAACAGGCTTTGACTTCAATGATCTGCAATTTGATCAACAATACCGAACCGCCAATGGCACTGCGTGGGGTGCACGCATTCAGATTGGTGCGATGTCCGCAGGGCCTATTCGGGTTCAGGGCGTGCGCGCCGCAATACTGGATAGCGAGTTAGGATCTTCGTTGCTTGGCCTTAGCTTCCTCGACAAACTTTCCGAAGTATCCGTTCAAGGCGACACCATGACGCTTAGGCAATAATTTTTGTTGAGCCTACACCTCGCCAAGTGCGTCCCATTCTCCAGCTTTTAAGCGATCCACAATAGACGATATATCAGCATTTTTTTGAATAGCCTGGGCAACATTCTGGCCAGTGCCGGGCGGGCCGACGAACACAGCTCCCGTGATGACGCCTTCCTTAACAAACAACCGTCGATGCTGATTTTCTGAGACATCAAGACCAATGATCTCTTCGGCACCATCTTCAGTATCGAGTTTACCAAAACCTTTCACATCAATCCCATCCATTTTAAGACTGACTAATGTGCTGGGCGGTTTGTAATGAGCTTCCTTGCCAAATAGCGTTGCCACTGCAACTGACGCCTGTGCAGTTCCAACCGCCCATAATCCGCCAACAGCACCAGGAAGTTCGGCAACGTCCCCAGCAGCGACAATGTCAGGGTCGGACGTCTGCATTTGCGAGTCGACGATCACACCTCGATTAACTTCAAGTCCGGCATCCTTTGCTAAATCTGTGTTTGCCTTTACACCTGCGCAAACCACATAGATATCAGCCTCGAGAGTTTCGCCGTTGTTTAACTCGAGATGATCGACACGCTCTCCACCCAAGACTTTTGAAACGGATGCATCGGTGATCACATTGATCCCCAAACCTTCTAGATACATGCGCATAATAGCGCTGCCTTTCTCATCCAATTCTCGGTTCATCAAACGATCCGATCGTTGAATGATTGTGGTTTTTAGATTGAGTCGACGGAGCGCATCTGCAGCCTCAATCCCCAAGACGCCACCGCCAAGCACAACCGCATTTAGACAATCTTTATCCTGACGCCATGTGCGGATAGCTTGTGCATCGGCAGCTTCACGCAGCACGAAACAACCAGGAAGATCAATTCCATCTGCTGGTGGCTTCATGGCCTGTGACCCCATCGCAAGAACAAGCTTGTCA
>DGOK01000092.1 GCA_002389385.1 Rhodospirillaceae bacterium UBA4468
CCCTTAACGTACATCACACCTAGATTGCCCTGCGCATTCGCATCCCCTTGTTAAGCTGCCTTTCGATACCACTTCACTGCTTCTTTGTAGTCTTGCGTAACACCTTTACCATTGACGTACATCGCCCCAAGAAGTGCCTGTGCATCTGCATCTCCTTGCTCTGCTGATGCACGAATTTTACTCATAGCAGTTACGAGGTCACCTCTGCCTAATGCTTCCAATTGTTTCTGAAAGTCCTGTGCAGAACCAACTCCGTCATTCGCAACGAGCAGTGAAAATCCAAGAAGCCTATAGTCGACGGTAACAATCGCGAACGGCTTCTTGATATTTATGCTTAACGACCATGGCTAACATCAATCCATACTCATACAGGCTCGCAGGGCTGCCCGCTCGAACTTATGGCAACGGGTATTGCCGTAATTTTAGAGTTTGCCGAAGAGGTGAATTCAGCACGCGGGTCACAACAGATTGAGCGTATTGATATTGGTGGCGGCCTACCGGTTAACTTTAAATCAGAAGAAATGAAGCCAACATTCAAAGATTATGCTGACGTCTTGCGTGCCAAGGTCCCAGTCTTGTTCACCGATAAGTATCAGGTGAAGACTGAATTTGGCCGCTCCATCGCGGCAAAGAACGGCTTTATCATTACACGCGTTTAGCACACCAAAGAAAGTGGGGGGCGGCATATCGTAATTACCCATGCGGGTGCGCAAGTGACAACCCGCACCGCGTTCTTACCGCAGTACTGGCCGATCCGCGTCGCTGGCTTTTCACCAGATGGCGAAGAACGATCTGACAACCCTGTCCAAACAGACGTTGCTGGGTTTTGTTGCTTTACAGATGACTTGATCACTAAAGATGCATTATTACCAAAGATGGAACCAAACGATTACGTCGTCGTCTTCGACACAGGCGCATATTACTTTAACAACCATTACGATTATAACAGCCTGCCCCGGGTCGCAGTTTATAGCGCAGAAACCACAGTCAGCGGTCTTGAGTTAACATTGATCCGACGTGCCGAAACGCTTGCAGATATCGTGCGAAATATGAGCTAAGCACGATGGCAAAACTTAATCTTTTGCATCTGGTCTTGTGAATTTAACGCCAAGTTTTTCTTCATAGACTTTAATCATCGCGCTCTTTGGTTCACGGCCAAACCCTGCGTCCATTGCAGATTGATAGCTTTTGACCATGGCGTCGACGACCGGGATTGAAGCCCCCGTCTCATCTCGCATGCGTTGCACGTTGATGATATCTTTATAGGCATCTTCCATTGCGAAATCCGTATGGAATGCACGGTCCATCATGCGCGGCACGAAATACTCTGATGCAAAACTTTTCGAACTTCCTGTCGTCATCAGTTCAGCCACAAGATCAGCATCCAGACCGACGGCAAGTGCTAATGGAATGACTTCAGAAATAGCTGCGATATTGATATCATAGACGATATTATTGAGCGCTTTCATCGCCTGCCCACAACCTACTGGTCCGGCATGAATTATATGCTCACCCATATGATCAAGATAAGGCTTCGCAAAAGCAAATCCCTCAGCCGAACCACCGAACATCATCGTTAACGTGCCATCGTATGCACGGAATGGCATGCCTGAAATAGGGCAATCCCAATACGTAATGCCTACTTCCGCTGCCTCTTTGCAAATCGCGATGGCGTCTGTGCGATCAAGTGTCGTGGTGTCTACGATGGTCAATTCATTTCGGCGTGCGTTATGAATACCGTCTGGTCCAAACATGACGGCGCGCACTTCCGGTGCAAACGGCAGGCACATAAAGATTAGGTCACATTTCTTGGCGATATCCGCAGCACTGTCACACGCAATAGCACCAGCGTCCAAAAGTGGCTTCATGGCTTCGCTGATCGGATCAAACACGTAAACAGGTGAAACTGATTTCGCGAGATTGAGCGCCATCCCGCCGCCCATTCGCCCAAGGCCAATGTATCCAACTGTCGTCATGCTATTTGTCCTGATAGTAAATTCGAAAGGACACGCAGTCTATGAAGACTGCCAAGTCAGCACAACTGCATTTTTAAAAATGAGTACTTTATATCGCTAACTTTGGTGGCGATTTGTTTTCCCGGGCATAAATTTCTGCAATAAATCCATTTCGGTCAGTATCGATACGTTTGAGAAGTTCCCTACGGGATTTGTTCATTTTCAAGTGGCTACCGCTCCAACGAACAATCTCAAGAATGATCGGGGTCAGCGCGAGGCCTTTTTGAGTCAATGAGTAGATATAGCTGCGCCGATTTTCAGGGTCTTGTGCCTTATTAACTACGCCCACAGCCTCAAGATGCTTAAGACGATCCGCGAGGATATTGGTAGCTATTTTTTCTTCTGCATCAAGCAAGACACCGTATCGCTTTTTTCCATGCAAAATCATGTCTCGAATTACCAATAAGGTCCATCGATCACCAAAAATATCCGTACCGTATGCGACAGGACACCCGCCTAAATGCTTCTTCGTTTGTTTGCTCATGTAAAATTTATAATACAATAACTTGCAAATTGCAATCTAATAATTGTACACATAATTTAACTTGCATAATGCAAGTATTAATTACTCGATGATAGGAAACTCAATGCCTAAATCTTTTGTCTACACTGAACTGCAAATCTCTTTGCCCATCGCAGATGCCCCTTGGACTGATATAAATGATGCCATCAAGACGCACCCAGGATTCAATAACAAAACCTGGTTGCAAGGTTACGGTACAAATTCACTTGGTGATTTATATGAATTCGACGATTTGGAAAGTGCTCAAAAATTTGTGACAGGATACTTCCCAGGCGAAGCAACAAACTTTGGCGTTGCACAGATGACCCGCATTTTTGATGGAACTGTCACAGCGGATGCCAGCCGTGACATAAACTCTGTCCACTATGACACTGTATCAAGCCAAGCACCTGGCGCATTTGTTTATACCGAGCTCCAGACGAGCGTTCCTATCGATAAATTCCCCTGGCAGGATCGCAATACAAAACTTAAAACAGCTCCGGGCCTCATCGGCAAAACGTGGCTGAGTGACACAATACGCATACTTTAGGCGGCTTTGATGCCTTTGATAATGTTGAGAATGCACAAGAATTTGCACTTCACAGCTTCCCCAAAGTCGCAGCGTCGTTGAATTCAGCGTTCATTACCCGCGTTTTTGATGCGTCGATAACGGTAGAAATGAGTCGTGACATGCGCTCACCATTTTACACATGAGCACTATCGGCTCCATACGAACAAACGACATGCATGATGCCGTCAGCCAAGGAACTCCCTTAGCTGACGGTACTCATCATTATCATGAAAGAATTGCATTAGGTGTTATTCGAGGGCGGCAGTTAAGATCTCAATCATTCCGTAAATTCATTCATCGCTTAATATCCGAGGCCTACCGCACCCTCATCAAATATCGCTTAATCTGAAACTAACGCGTCCGCGAGTTCCTTAAAGTTCGATACGATGAGATCCGGTTGGTGCGGCGTTTCTCCAAATGGTCGCTTGCGACGATCAATGAACGCCGTCCGCATACCGTAAGATTTTGCCCCATGACAGTCGAACGCATGGTTAGCAACGAACAAGCAGCTTGATCTGTCGACGTTCAGTTGCTCTTCCACTGTTGCATAGGTTTTCCAATGAGGTTTGAAATAACCTGCATCTTGCACAGAGGTTGTATGATCAAATGGGAAACCAATATGTGGCTTGGCCGCTTCCAGCATATCCCGGTCGCCGTTCGATAGAATAGCGAGCTTGTATCCACCATCGCGCAGTTTCTGCAAGGCTTCGACAACATCGGGAAACGGTTTCAATTTCTCGATCTGACTAACCAGCCAGCAGACCTCATCTTGTGAGTATGAAATCTCGCAGCGATCCATCACAAATGACACCGCTCTGTGCCCGATTTGGCGATATGGCGTATGCCCACGGTCACATAATGCATCAATCATTGAGTTCTCATAATGCGTACGCCGCCACCATGTGACGAACCGGTGTGGTTCTCCATCCCAGCCTTTATCCTTTAGAAAAGTTGAAACCGCATCAACCAGGCCTTGCTGCATATCAACAACTGTACCGTACTGATCGAAAACCAATACTTTGATCTCGCGTGCGAGCGCGTCGACATTTTCCATTTAATTTCTCCTGATTGATGACTATCTACAGATGGGAATAGCTTGGCCTACAAGATAGGGATAAGTTATTGGCATCGTCAAAATTAATTGGAGCTACATAAAAATGGACCTGCATCTCAAAGACAAATCAGCGATCATCACAGGTGGCTCCAAAGGCATTGGCGCAGGCGTCGCCATGGGTTTGGCTGCCGAGGGGTGCGATGTCACCATCATCAGTCGCACTGAAGCTGAACTGACCAAGACTGCTGAAAAAATTTGTACCGAAACCGGTGCTAACGTCAGCATCTATGCTGCTGACTTAAGCAAACCAGGCGCGATTGATACACTCATTGCGGCGCTACCCCTTCCAGACATCCTTGTGAATAACGCAGGTGCTATTCCTGCTGGTGATTTACAGGCTGTGACGGAAGAACGCTGGCGCGATGCATGGGACCTCAAGGTTTTTGGCTACATCAATATGTGCCGCGCTTTTTACGCCGAAATGAAGTCACGAGGCCATGGCACCATTGTAAATATCACGGGCCTTGCTGCTGACCGTACGGATGCGAATTATATAGCAGGGACTGCAGGCAATGCATCTTTGAATGCGTTCACCCGGGCCCTTGGCGGGAGAAGCCTGAATGATGGCGTACGTGTTGTTTCTGTATCGCCGGGCCCCGTTGAAACTGAGCGCCTTGTTGGATTGATGCGCACCCGTGCCGAAGCCGAACACGGTGATCCCGATCGTTGGCAGAGCTATCTTTCAAACTTACCATTAGGTCGTGCTGCAACAGTGCAGGAAGTCGCCAACGTCGTTGTCTTTATGGCGTCCGAGCGTGCAAACTTTGTCAACGGATCCGTGGTGACGGTAGACGGTGGACATGGCGCAAATCAAGGCAGCTTTACATAAAGAATGTATCTTATGAAACAACAGTCCCGACGCACATTTATAAAACTAGCCGCAGCTTCATCCGCTTTATTCGCAACGGGCACAACAAAGGCCCTGGCAACTCCAACATTGCTCCGCAGGCCAATCCCTAAATCCGGAGAGCTCATCCCCGCGATTGGCATGGGCACGTGGGTTACATTTAATGTTGGTGACAATATTTCGCTTAGGGATCAGCGAACCGATGTTTTGAAAACGTTCTTTGATTTAGGCGGCGGCATGATCGACTCGTCACCAATGTATGGGTCCGCCTAAGATGTCATGGGATACAGTCTAGCGAAGCTTTCCAATACTCAGGGCATGCTTTCCGCCACCAAAATCTGGACATCGTCTAAAGATGAAGGACGCAGCCAAATCAATGATTCATTTCGTTTATGGGGTTTGAAGAAGTTTGATCTGTTCCAGGTCCATAAGTTGCTGAACTGGGAAGAACATCTGGATACGCTCAGAGAGCGCCGGGCAGCTGGCCAAATTCGATACATCGGCATAACGACATCGCATGGCTCCAGACACTCTGAGATGGCGCGCACTATGGAGACCCAGGATATCGATTTTGTGCAATTCACTTATAATGTTGAAGACAGGGATGCCGAAGACCGTCTTTTGCCACTCGCCGCCGACAAGGGCATTGCCGTGATCATCAATCGGCCGTTTCAGCGTGGCACTTTGACCAACCGCTTTGAAGGAAAGCCCCTTCCGACATGGGCCTCTGAATATGGGATCACGAGTTGGGCGCAATATCTACTTAAGTTTGTTGTCTCCCATCCTGCAGTGACCTGTGCGATACCTGCGACGTCTAAAGTTGAGCATATGAAAGAGAACATGAACGTGTTGCAGACCCGCCTGCCAGATATCAAAGATCGCCAACGCATGCTCGATTACGTTCAAAGTCTTTAAGATCATGGATCGGCTGATCCCTTATTCTACCGATGTCTACAATGCTATCATCTCTGATCACAATCTAAGCCTCTGGCCATTGCAGGTTTTCGTTGTGGTGCTTTGCTTAAGTGTTATTGGCTTGGCGCGTCGCGGCGGTGCGAATAATGTCGCCTTCATGATCCTGGCCGTGTTCTGGATTTGGTGCGGTGTCCATTTTCATATCACGACCTACGCAACGATCAACAGGGCGGCACACTACTTCGGCTATGCATTTATCATCCAAGGTGTGGCGATCGCTTTATGGACTTTTTGGACGCGGGGTCAATTTGTTAAACCCCAACACAGGGTATGGGTTTGGGCAGGGATTGGTTTGATTATAAGTGCTGCGGTACTCCACCCACTGCTTTTAACGGCAATGAATGCACCGATCACATACGCCGAGATACCTGGCGTGATGCCAATGCCAACAGCCGCACTCACACTTGGCGTATTGTTTTTAATGCCACAGCGTTTTGCTTTATGGCTGCTGGTTATACCCGTTACCTGGAGTCTTTGGGATGGCATGAGCGCTTGGACACTTGGTCAAAATTTAAGTTTAATATTGCCATGTATTGTCGTGATTGCAGCGTTTTGCTGGATTATGAAGACGCTTTCAAATCACGGATCGTCTGTTCGATAACATCCCGATTTCCACCAACGGGCAGTGTATCCGCAATCAAAGACAAACATTCATGCGTATGCTGTATCACATTTATATCTGTCACTGTATAAGGTGTAGCCTTCTTAAATACTGCATCTACAAAATCTTTGAACAAGAACGGTTTCGAATACACTCGATCAGAACGATTGAACGAGTCATTTAAACTTTCATGCTTGGCAAAATGCAGAATACCCACTTGCAGCCAATTGACGCATGTAATCGCTGTATATGGATCGTTCACACCTGGTGACAATGCCCGTGCAATGATCTCAACAAGGTGATCCGCGACAAACTTAATATTTTGATTAACTGTCGGCGAGATACCTGTCGCAAAACATGCATTTAATGAGCAAAGCGTTTCTTCGCTAAGAGACCTATCCGTCCAAACGGACATGACAGGCTTTCCAACGGTCACAAATGCCCCGGGTCGCTGCATGATCTCAATCTGTAAATCATGCTTACCCGCCAACTTAACAAGTGTGTCTATATCAAGGGCGTGGATGTATCCGTTGGAATCCAGCACAATCTTTGTTGCGTCATCCTCATCAACACTGTCGATCCATTTTCTGTTTCTGTACAAAGCACCACATGGTCATCTGAACGGTCTGGAAAACGGTTCTCGATCCCCATCTTCAAGGCGCAACCTAAATTTGCGATGATCCGTTCTATGTTGATCGTTTCAGGGACATGGTGAATGAAATAGATCAAAACCCCCATGCAGCAGACCGCCAATCCAATCGACGTCCCAATCGATACATACGCCAAAGCAGACACACTCTCAGATACCAAAGGATCGCTCCCCCGCACGAAACGCAGAACGATCAGCGAATAAATGAATGTTCCAATAAAAAACCCGAGGCTGACCTGGCTGCCTCGGTCTCGCATTAAGTTTCCAATGAGCCTTGGACCGAATGTCCCACTTGCGAATGACACTGCGACCATCGTTATTGAAAAGACCACGCCCGCGACACCGATAATAGACCCCACGATCATGGACAAAACGACGCGTGCTGTGTCCGTTTCAATCGGATGGAAGGCAAAGAGACCCGAACTCATATCGCTCGCAGAATTATGGTCTATACCTATTGTCACCAATGCGAGAGAAATAGACGCGAGTAAAAACGCAGCCGGAATGCACCAATAGCTCGCCAAAAGGTGTCGATAGAGCTGCAGTAAATTTGCACTAAGTTCCATGTCACATCCACATATCATTCATTAAACTATGTGTAGCATGCGCGACGACGCGACACCAAAGCATCATCAAATATTTAGCAAAACGACCTCAAACATTGCCAGAACGAGCCGCCTGAGATACATAACGGCCAACAGATTTACGCAATTCAGGCGCGGAGCGAACAATGGCCAGTTACCAGTATTCATATGTCATGAAGGGTGTCTCAAAGACATTCCCAGGCGGCAAAGAAATCCTCAAGAATATCACCCTCTCTTTTATGCCTGATGCCAAGATTGGTGTCCTCGGTCAGAACGGTGCTGGTAAATCCACATTAATGAAAGTCATGGCTGGCCTTGATACGGATATCACAGGTGAAGCCTGGGCCGCCAAAGGTGTTCGCGTTGGTTATCTAGAGCAGGAACCTCACCTCGACCCAACGAAAACCGTTGAAGAGAACGTTACTGATGGTTTGGGCGGCGTTAAGGACCTACTCGACCGTTTCAACGAAATCAGCGCCAAGTTTGCTGAGCCGATGGAAGATGACGAGATGAATGCCGTCATTGCTGAGCAGGCCGAACTTCAAGAGCAGATCGATGCCGTTGATGGCTGGGATCTGGACCGTACTATCAGCATTGCGATGGATGCCCTGCGTTGCCCGCCTGCCGACAGCAGCGTCGAAAAGCTGTCTGGTGGTGAACGCCGTCGCGTCGCGCTTTGTCGGTTGCTTTTACAAAAGCCTGAAATGCTGCTCCTCGACGAACCAACAAACCACCTGGATGCAGAATCTGTGGCATGGCTTCAGCGCCATCTCAAAGACTACGAAGGCACCGTGGTTATGGTCACGCACGACCGGTACTTCCTCGACAACGTCACAGGCTGGATTTTGGAAATCGACCGCGGTCGCGGCATCCCTTATGAAGGTAACTATTCCTCATGGCTTGAGCAGAAACAAAAGCGTCTTGCCCAGGAAGAGCGCGAAGAGTCCGCACGTCAACGCACCCTCGGCGAGGAACTCGAATGGATCAGACAGAGCCCCCGTGCCCGTCAGGCAAAATCCAAGGCCCGGATCACCGCATACGAGGATTTGCTCACAAAATCACAGGACATTGCACCTGGTTCATCACAGATCGTTATCCCGGCAGCCCCACGTTTGGGCGGCCTTGTGATTGAAGCCAATGATATCAGCAAAGCATTTGGCGACCGGTTACTTGTCGAAGGTTTGTCCTTCAAAATTCCACCCGGTGCCATCGTCGGCATCATCGGCCCGAACGGTGCCGGCAAGACGACCTTATTCCGCATGATTACCGAACAGGACAAGCCAGACGGCGGCGAAATCCGCGTCGGCGATACCGTTAAGCTTGGCTATGTTGATCAAAGCCGTGACTCCTTGGATCCGAATAAATCCGTATGGGAAGAAGTATCTGGCGGTCTCGACGAAATCGACCTCGGCAAGCGCAAGATGATGTCGCGCGCCTACGTCGCTCAGTTCAATTTTAAGGGTGGCGATCAACAAAAGAAAGTTGGCCAGCTATCCGGTGGAGAGCGTAACCGCGTGCACCTCGCCAACATGTTGAAGTCCGGCGCCAACGTTCTGATGCTCGACGAACCAACCAACGACCTGGACATCGACACACTCCGCGCCCTCGAAGAAGCGATCGCCGAGTTCGCCGGTTGCGTCCTGATCACGTCACACGATCGCTGGTTCCTCGACCGCTTGGCAACACACATCCTCGCCTTCGAAGGCGACAGCCACGTGGAATGGTTTGAAGGCAACTACGAGGACTACGAAGCCGACAAGAAACACCGCCTCGGCGAAGACGCCCTCGAGCCACACCGCATCAAGTACAAGCCTCTTACGCGCTAGGCCGGGAATAGCGTCTCAAGATCTTTAAACCGTAACGTCCGCTTCTGACCCGACTCAGATATTTTTTGAACAGCTTACCTGGTAATTCTAACTGCTTATCACCTGTGTGGATTATGGCCCGATGCCATCATCCAGTGGTGTGCCTGGTGGTGGGAGCCGGAGGCCTTCATACCAAAAAAACCAAGAGCTTTGATCTTGGCCTTGTCCTGCGGCGGAACGATCACCGTAATCATAGCGCCGCCATCAATTTTCCGCGCGGTATATTCCCAACCGTTGATCCCGCCCATGACAGCCGCGCTATCACCAATCAATACGACAAACTTGCGCGAAGCACAGCGGTTGATCGAAACAGGCAAAGCCCAAGGCAAGATCGTCATTAACGGCTTCGATTAAGCCACGTATTAAATAGGAGACGCTTATGTCTAAACTCACCATCGTCGCCAATATCAAGGCCGCACCGGGTAAAATCGACCTGGTTAAAGCCGAGCTAGAAAAGCTTATTCCGATCACCCGCGCTGAGGCCGGCTGCATTCAATATGATCTGCATCAGGATAATGACAATCCTGCACATTTCATGTTTTACGAAAACTGGGAGTCCCGCGAATTGTGGCAGGCCCACATGAGCGCGCAGCACCTCAGTGACTATATGTCTGCCACGGAAGGTGCCATCGCAAATTTTATGCTAAATGAAATGACGCACGTGAGCTGATCACAAATATACGCAACTGATATTCGTTCATCGCGAGGCAAATCCGTCATCTATACCAGAAAATTGGATCGTCACTTTGGCGTGATCACATACAAATATCTGGACGATTGTCTCTTCACTCCCCATGTATGGCTTAACAAGTTACCATCAAAAGGTAGCAGATAAATTTATGAGGATTCTAGTATGAGCGATTCATTGACTTACACACCCCCCGAAGTCTGGACATGGGATTCCGAGAACGGTGGCAAGTTCGCAAACATTAACCGTCCGATCTCAGGTGCAACCCACGAAAAGGAATTGCCGGTTGGCAAACACCCTTTGCAGCTTCATTCCAAAGGGACACCAAACGGCGTTAAAGTCACCATCATGCTCGAAGAGCTATTGGCCCTAGGTCATGAAGGTGCCGAGTACGACGCGCACATGATTGAAATTGGCGACGGCGATCAGTTCGGCAGTGGTTTCGTTGGCATTAATCCAAATTCGAAAATTCCAGCCCTCCTTGACCGGAGCACAGAAACACCAACGCACGTGTTCGAGTCTGGCGCGATCTTGATGTATCTGGCCGAGAAGTTTGATGCGTTTTTACCTAAGGAATTACCTGCCCGTAGCGAATGTTTGTCTTGGTTGTTCTGGCAGATGGGGAGTGCGCCTTATCTAGGTGGTGGCTTTGGTCATTTTTATCACTACGCGCCTGAGCCATATGAGTACCCAATCAACCGGTTTACGATGGAAACCAAACGTCAACTGGACGTGCTCGACAAGCATCTTGCCGATAATCGCTATATGATCGGAGATGAATACACCATTGCAGACATCGCTATTTGGCCATGGTACGGCGTACTTTGCCTGGGCAAGCAATACAATGCGGGTAAGTTCCTCGATGTTGATTCTTATAAAAATATGCAGCGCTGGACCCGTGAAATCGGACAACGGGAAACCGTAATCCGTGGGCGTGCCGTCAATCGCTCAATCGGTGAAAAAAATGAGCAGTTACATGAACGTCATGACGCCAGCGATTTTGATGGTGGTATCGGTGTTAAGATTTAAGGCTATTTAACCTTAAGTCTCGGATAAGAAAACAAATCGTCATCGGGTGGGGTTCGAGATTATTCTCGTATCTCACCCGAATGCGTTTTGAAACACGGCGACAAAGATTCCCAGGAAATCATCTATTCCCAACGACTATCAGCCCAAGCAGCGATTGATATAACGTGATGAACATCAATCCCATCATTCGTTAATGGAAAACGTACCAACGATTGTTCGAAGGGCACGAGCTCACCAAAATCATCCAGGTTAACCATCCCTTTCGATGCCATAGGTTTTTATTCTCAATAACCCATACATATTCACTCCATCCTACCTTCCCACGAAAATTTAGCTTTTGCTGAATGGATTCCCCCGTCTTATCAAAACCTTTTCGGATAACGTGTTCCGTACCCCAAAAGCGCATAATAAAATCAAGAGGGTTTCGCTTTACATCCGCAACCACGATGTAAGGGATTGTTTTTGGATCGAGTTCATCCAAATGAATATCACGCCACGACGGCGCAAAAGAATCTCCGTAGCGTTCGTTCCAATAGTCCTGAAACCCTTGTATCGCTGGCGTTAAAACGTCGGAAATCGGGATATTTTGCAATTTATGTAAACATCTCTATTTCTGTGTCATCGACATCTAATCTCTACATTAAAGCATCAGCCTGATCACACTCGATAAATATGTGGTTAATTATACAAGAGTGTGAGCCACGTTATTTACAAGAATACTAGCCTGCTAAAATCGATCTGGGCGGACAACATCCACTTCGGAAATTGTAATAAATCCAGACCGACGCTCTACAAATGGGAACACTGCATCAAGAACAGCATCTTTAAATTGAATATCAATAATACACATCACCACATACATGCCATCTGCATCACTGATTTGTCCGTCTCGAGACCAGACGCCGTGTGCACCACTCCCAGCATGAACTGGCACAACGGTGAAACCTCTGACGCCTTCTTGAGCATCAAGAAGTTCTGTCAGACTTGGCACCAAAGCTTGTTCAATAACTATTTCTACGCGGTTCTTACGGTATGTTTGCATAGGCTTTATTCCTCAACATTCATTTTAGAATAACCAGTCCGCAATCGCGACATAGAGTGGAATACCGACAATTACATTAAATGGGAACGTCACACCAAGCGATAAAGTGACGTAAATAGATGGGTTTGCCTCAGGAAGTGCCAAGCGCATAGCCGCAGGTACGGCGATGTATGAAGCCGAAGCTGACAACACCATCATTAAAGCCTTACCTGCAATCGACATATCGAGTGGCCAGACCGCCAGCATCATCAATCCCGCACCAATAAGTGGCATGTACAATCCAAAGAGTATCGTACCCTTATCAAGCGCACGTCGATTTTGAGCCAAACCACGCCCAGCAACGGCACCCATATCAAGTAAGAACAGACACAATACGCCTTTGAATGGATCAACAATAAATGGCTTCACATCAGACAATCCGTCTGACCCTGTCATCCAGCCAATCGCGAACACCCCCAACAAAGCGACGATAGATCCGTTGAGGACCGCCTCTCGCATAGACAAGGCTCTCGGTTCACCTTTTCCACTCGTTGCCCCAGCTTTGATGTGACGCAATCCAGAGACCAGCAACAATTGCGGGCGCCTCCATCGCTGCGGCAATCGCAACCAAATATCCTTCGGCGCTGTCACCACGGTCGGTTAACACCTGAGATGCTGTTAGAAACGTGACAATACTTATAGAACCGTAATGGGCCGCAACGGCAGCTGCATCAACCTGAACGAGGCCACTCGTCATTCGAAGCAATCGATAGCCAATGAATGGAAGCAGCGCACTCAGTGCAATTCCAACAACGATGGGCATGATTGCGCCAAGCCCAGCGCCACTTTCCGTCATGCCGACGCCGCCTTTAAAACCAATGGCGATCATCAGGTAAAGTGCTACCGTTTTTGCCACCGGTTGCGGCAACGTCAGATCAACACGCACAAGGGCCGCAATGAAACCCAGCGCGAAGAACAACACCATCGGAGATGTCAGATTCTCAATCGCAATCTGAACAAACGCTTCCATGCCGTATTTATCCTATGCGGATCACGCTGCTGAGGAGGCCGTACCTGTTTCAGCGGAGCTTCTCCCCGCAAATCGTAAGATCAAGTATCCAACAACACCCGAGACGATACTACCCGAAAGTACACCAATTCGAACAGCACGTGCATGCTCTGGGTCATCAAACGCCAGGGTTCCAATGAACAAGCTCATGGTAAATCCAATACCCGTGAGCAATGCGACGCCGTAGATGTGCTTAGAGTTACTCCCCTTCGGAAGCCGACATACGTTCGTTTTGATTGCAATCCATGCAAAGCCGAAGACGCCGAGCTGTTTACCAACGAATAATCCAAGTGCAATACCCAAAGGTAGTGGCTCCAACAAGGCAAGAACGCCCAACGCAAAAGCAATGTCCGTTGCAGCTGGAATTGCCCAGCCACGCATTTCTTCGGGCGAGCTCCAGTTGAAAAAGACAAAAACAAGTGCAGGCATCGCCATACCACCAACGACAGCAATAGCTGGTAACGCAGCTTCTCTTGGATCAGATAAATGCCCGTCCATTAATTCTCGTTTAATCTCAAGTGCCACAAAGAAGAAGAAGATTGCCATAAGGCCATCGTTAATCCACAGCAGCAAAGGCTTTGCGATAATAAGCGCGCCAATCTGCAACTTCATTGGCGTCTCTAAAAGACCATCATAGAGCCAGGCCAGCGATGAGTTATCTAGAACCAGCGCCAGAATTACCGCTAGAAATAATATTACACCTGGCGCAGCATCATGCTGAAAAATTTCTGGAAGCCTGTGGCCGATGAAGAACTATTAGGCATGAGATAAACCTTATATATATTAAGCTATAAACAGATATGTAATACTTGTAATGTTTATAAACAAATATAAAATTATATAAACTTCCATTAATTTGAGAATAAAGCACACACCGGAAAAATGCCAATGCTATCCAAACCAATGCTCACTGTTCATGAAATTGCTAACCTGCTTAAGATGCGCGAAAGCACAGTCCGAGCATGGATACGTGATGGCGACTTACGGGCGATTAAAATGGGACGTGACTGGCGTGTTTCAGTCAAAGATCTCGAAGCGTTCATGGATGACCACGCCAACCGCCCCGCAGATGATAACGAAGATTAAATAAAGTACCTGAAACGCCTATGAGCGGGGCTTCGCGCCTAACGAAGTCACAAACTCAACCAATGCTTCATATGGTTGAGCACCCACAACACCCTGACCTTCACTCACAAACGTCGGCACGCCCGTTACGCCATAACTGTGCGACTTCGCCCAATCGGCATCAACGACATCCTTGAAACTACGGTCATCAATCACAGCTTTGGTCGCTGTTTCGTCAAGACCAACAGACTTCACGACGTCCAGAATCACATCAGCGTCACCGATGTTACGGCGATCGACGAAATATGCCTTGTAAAACTTATCATGTATTTTCTCGCCACCAGGCTGTGTATCAGCCCATGACCCAACCTCTTGGGCCATGCGGCTATTATATGTGTGGCTGCGGTCTTTAAATGGAAGGCCATCAGCTTCCATGAGGCCATGCATGCGCATGTTCTTAATCTGAATTTCTTCTGGCCCACATGAAAACAGGTCCATCAGAGCTCTGCCCTCTTGAGGAGTATCTGGATGAAGTGGAAAATGTATCAATTTAACATTGATATCATAATTTTCCTTGAGCTTTTTGACCCGATTATCACCAAGATAACACCAGGGACACACGTAATCTGAGAAAACTTCAAGCGTAATAGGATTACTCATTATTTGTGCCCTTTTGGTTGGCGTGTAACAGAAACGTAGGGTGCAGCCTCTAAAATACAAGCCGTTTTCTTATAATGGCGCCGCCCAGCCTGCCCGGAAGGTATCCTTAACCTTTTCGGTGGTTAATGTTACAATCAGGCCTCTGTTGATAGGCCATTAACATAAAGGATCATCGATATGGCGTCAGAAGAAGGTACCAATACCGATCCCGAGGAAAAGCCAACGCGAAAGCGGTTTGAGCTTGAGCCGTCATCCCTCGACGAAATGACCCACGCTGAAGCACGTATGTTGTATGCAGAATCGACAGAAACATTGCGGTTCATAAAAGGACATCAATGGAAAACTGTTGGCGCGACACTTATGACCTATCTAGGACTGATTTTTATCGCTGGCTTTGTCGACGGCGCCCATGCACTCGCTAATAAATTCATGGTGATTTCCGTTTTCTTGGGGGCCGTCGTTGTTCATCTGGCATTGAATGCGATTACAACCGGCTAATCCCACGCTCTAAGCTATTTTGTCCATAACGGCGCACAAGCAGGTCTTGTTGGATTGTTGCCAATGACAAGCGCCCCCACCACAATGACAAATCTTCGAGTTCAAAATCTCTCCATGCAGGAAGAATATTCTCACCGCTTTTCACACGCCAAAGCTACCCTTGAAGCGATACCTAGGTTAAAAAGTAATTATGCTCGAGCCATCCGACACACCCCAACCTGATGTCCCTCTCTTAAAGAACAGAGATTTTCTGCTGTTCGTCATATGTAGGTCTTTCAATGTTGTTAGTGTTCACGCATTAACCGTGGCGGTTGGCTGGCACGTCTATCAGATCAGCAGTGATCCATTTGACCTAGGGTTGATTGGATTAGCCCAATTCGCACCGGCATTTATCTTATTCTTATTGGCTGGCATTGTCGCAGACAGATACCAGCGTAAACGCATCATGGTGTTCTGTAATTTTTTGCATATCATCGCAGTGTCACTGATCGCTGCATTGTTTTGGTATGACAACGTTTCCGTTGGTGCCATTCTGGCTGTTCTCGTTTTACATGGTGCAGCACGTTCCTTCTTTCACACTGCAAGTCAGGCAATATTGCCCAACTTGATGAGCACGGCACAATTTCCCCGCGCCGTCGCATTATCGTCGTCAGCGAATAAGGCGGCCCAGCTATTTGGGCCTGCGTTCGGTGGGCTATTGATTGCATGGCTAGATGACGGTGTTTATTTTGTCATTATTATCGCCTTCATAATCGCAGGCACAGCAGCTGCATTGATCAGTCGCAGGCTCAAGATCAGCGCGCCTGAACCTTTCGGCCTCGAGACCGTTGTCGGCGGCTTCCGTTATGTTTGGCATAACAAGGTCGTGCTGGGGGCTGTTTCAATTGACCTGATGGCCGTTTTGTTTGGTGGCGTGATGGGATTACTGCCCGTTTTCGCCAGCGATATTCTTCATGTTGGACCTGACGGGCTTGGCCTTATGCGCGCCACACCTGGTGCTGGCGCACTGATCGTCGGATTAATACTGACACAAATCCCATCGCCCCGGCATATGGGGGCAGCATTGTTCATATCCGTAGGTATCTTTGGCGTATCTATTATTGTCTTCAGTCTATCGACGTCATTTTGGTTATCGATCGCCGCTCTTGCTGTTTATGGCGCTGGCGACATGATTAGTGTTTATGTTCGCCAAACACTGGTCCAGATCGCAACACCAGACAATATGCGTGGCAGGGTCAGTGCTATAAATTCAGTATCAATTAATGCGTCGAATGAATTGGGCGATTTCCGTGCGGGCATTATGGCGGGGGGCATCGGTACTGTCGGCGCTGTTCTCTTTGGTGGCATCGCAACCGTTGGAATCACGGTCCTGTGGTGGAAACTGTTTCCGGCAATCGCTAAGGTCGACCGACTTGATCAACCGTTGTAATATTTTCTGACATGGATGATTCAACACAACAACGTGAGCTCCAACGCATAGAAAAGCTCGCCAATACATTGGACACAGCCGTCGGGATTCCGGGCACACGGTTTTCAGTAGGCCTTGATGGCTTAATTGGGCTCGTGCCTGTCGTCGGCGATACAGCCATGCTCGCAAGTGGCTTATGGATTGTTCATCGCGCCCAAAAGATGGGCATACGTAAAACCGTCCTTACCAAAATGCTTTTTAACCTGGGTATCGATGCAACGGTAGGGGCCATCCCTGTTGTCGGCGACCTGTTTGATTTCTTCTGGAAGGCGAACCAACGTAATATTGCTCTCGTAAAAAAAGAAATCGACAAACACCCTTTGTCTAAATGACAAAGTAAAGAGATGGAACAAAATCACACTAAAATGCAGCGATAAATTCAGGTTATTCTATAACTACCAAATTCTGTGCGGCCATCTTTCCTTCACGTCCCTCGATAAGCTCATAGCTTACTTTTTGGCCCTCTGTTAAAGCAGCAAGGCCTGATTGTTGGACGGCGCTAATATGAACAAAGGCGTCTTTCGAGCTATCTTCAGGCTCAATAAATCCATACCCCTTCGTTTGGTTGAACCATTTAACGGTTCCATTTGCCATGACAAAACTCCCTTCGCGACAGCGTTCTTTGCGGAACTGCAACCCCTGCAGATCTCCTGCATGGCATCCACTCTGTCGAAAAGTACCTGGGTTTGCCGCAGAATACGGTAGTCTAAACAACTCTCGACTGTGCACGCCCAAAAAGCTTAGCCGATTTTTTTCGTGAATCTCAATTGAAATATTGTTGCAGATTATGTGTGGCGGTTACTGTCGCTTAAGATGGGTTGAGTTCGCTGGTCTTTTTTCTAAGCTCTTCAATCAAACCAGCAACGCTGCCTTTATTCTTAATAATCGATGCAAATTCCCGCTGTAAAGTGATGCTCATTGACGCACCCTCAATCACCACGTCGAGAACCTTATATATGTCACCCTTGCGGCCTACACGCCACAATACGCTGATTGCCTTACCATCGACGCCATCAGGCCGAACGATCTCAGTATAAACTGTTGCGCGATTTTCATCGACAGTTGTGGTCTTTACGATTTTAAGCTTCTCACCAGAGTATGACTCAAAGCGATCAACGTACATCGTGACCATAAGGTCTTCAAATAGCTCTAAGAATTCACGTTGCTCATCTTCGTTTGCACGGCGCCAGTTCCGGCCTAGTGTCCAACGACCAATCTGCATCACTGCAAATTTCTCTTCAAATAATTTTCTAAAAGCCGCAACGCGAACAGGACGTTCTTTTGTTTTATCTGTCAGCGATTGCACTGCTTCGTGCTCGAGTGCCCGAATGAATTCACTAGAACCTTCTTCAAGGCTCTCTGCCATGACGGCTGTTGACGATGCCGCAAAGAAAAACAATGCGATAAATAATATGTATAGTCGTTTCATCATTCTTATTCTCAAGCTTCCCAGAAACTTCTTTTCCGGTCGATAAATTATTTCACCGCAATAACCAATGCGCCCAGATGATACGTTCAGAGCAACGATAATACCATGTAAAAATACCATCATCACATTCTTCAGAATCGTATAATCAAAAGCTTACAAGTCACTAAACACTTTATCTAGTGTATCTGTCATCTCAGCAACAAGCTCACGTGGAATTGATTCTTCCATGATGAATAGCCGAAGAATCAAAAAAATATGATCGGTACATGAGTATTTTCTTGACATAAAGATATCTTTATATCTTTTGTTTCATCTCAAACATGAAAGTATATTGTAATGAACCGCACGATCCTGCTCCTCAAGGCCTTAGCCGAGCCCACACGGCTCCGCATTATAGCTCTTTGCATAAGCGGCGGTGATCTTGCGGTAAGTGAATTCGTACGGATACTTGGGCAAAGTCAGCCACGCGTATCCCGACACCTGAAGCTATTAACGGATGCAGGTGCACTGATCCGCATTCCAGAAGGAAGTTGGGTATTCTATCGGATTAGCGCCGAAGGTGCTGTGAGCAGTATTGTCGACGCCCTTATCGCAGACATCCCAGAAGATGACATTACCCTGTCCCGAGATCACGAACGCCTCATAATAGTTAAGAAAGAACGCGCTGAAGCTGCAGATACGTATTTTGGTGAAAACGCTGCGATCTGGAATGAAATCCGTGCCATGCACATCGATCAGCGTGACGTTAACGCAGCTCTTGAACACCTAATGCAAGACAAACCAAGTCGCACATTTTTAGATATTGGTACCGGCACCGGTGAGATGCTGCTGCATTTCGCAAAGCACATCGAGCAAGGTGAAGGCATTGATGCGTCCCGTGAAATGTTGGCCGTTGCGCGCGCCTCACTCGAAGCAGCAGACGCACATCACTGCCATGTACGTCAGGGTGACTTGTACTCACTGCCTTTCGATGCAGACACATTTGATATCATTCTCATTCATCAGGTCCTGCACTATGTCGATGACATAAAGGGTGCCGTCATTGAGGCCGCTCGCGTATTACGTCCTGGCGGCATACTCCTGATCGCTGATTTTGCACCGCATGCAGCTGAAGAACTCCGAACTGCACACCAGCATCGTCGATTAGGGTTTGCGGATCAGGATATTGAAATTGAGCTTCGTGCTGCATCTTTGGACCTTGATCAAATTACACACCTCGCCGGCGACCCATTGACCGTCTCTATATGGGCGGCATCGAAATCTGACGCTGCTAAAAGGACCTGACACTATGATCCATCGCGTATCACCGACAGAAAAAGACCCACGGATCATGAACGTCTCTCGTGGCGGACGCCCGCCATCGCCAGCGATGATGATCGCGGCCCCATTGCCTGACGATGTCTCTGTATCGTTCGAATTTTTTCCTCCAAAAAGCGATGCTGCAGCTGAAACGCTTTGGAATGCCATAAAGCGCCTTGAGCCTTTGAACCCAGCATATGTTTCTGTGACATACGGTGCGGGTGGCACAACCCGAGAACGTACACACAATACAGTGACCCGCATTGCCAATGAAACGGCCATGCCGCCAGCCGCCCATTTAACATGCGTCGGTGCAACCCGAGAAGAAGTTGATGCTGTTGCACAAAGTTACTGGGACGCCGGTGTCCGTCATATCGTCGCATTACGAGGTGATCCCCCTGCGGACGCCAGCCAGTACGTGCCTCATCCAGGGGGTTATGACTATGCATCTGACTTGGTAACAGGCCTTAAGAATATTGGTAATTTTGAAATATCGGTTGCCGCTTACCCTGAAAGCCATCCAGAAGCTCAAAGCGCAGAGGCGGACTTAGACAATCTGAAGAAAAAAATTGATGCGGGCGCCACCCGCGCCATCACTCAATTCTTTTTTGATCCAGAGGTATTCCTCAGGTTCCTCGATCGCGCACGCGCTGCCGGGATCACCATTCCCATTGTTCCAGGTATTCTGCCCGTTACTAATTTCACACAAACAGCAAAGTTTGCAAAAATGTGTGGCACGAATGTACCGGACTGGATGCATGCTTTGTTTGAAGGACTGGATGAAGATCCTGAATCGCGAAAGCTTGTCGCCGCCAGTGTTGCTGCCGAACAGTGTCGTGTTCTCCATGCGAATGGAATTAATGCCTTTCATTTCTATACGATGAACAAGGCCGATCTTTGCTATGCAATTTGTCATGTCATGGGCGTTCGCGCGCCCGCAGCCTTCCAATAATAACAAGTAAAAGAGACGAAAATGAGCTGCTCACATCACGATCACACATCACCATCCGAACGCCCAGCTGACGCCCCTAAAGGCGACGCAAAACCGGCATCCATGGATAGCATGCCACCTTTGCCTGCAGGCGACCGTACCGTAGAAGTCACAAAGCTATTGGAAGACCGTATTCTGATTCTCGATGGTGCCATGGGAACAATGATCCAGGCTCGCACATTAGAAGAAGAGGATTTCCGCGGCGCACCCTTCGCCGATTGGCCGAGCGACCTCAAAGGGAACAACGATCTTTTGACGCTGACACGCCCAGACGTTATTCGAGATATTCACGCAGGTTTCATTGAAGCTGGCGCAGATATTGTTGCTACCAATACTTTTAACTCGAACCGTGTATCGCAAGCTGATTACGGCATGGAAGACTTATCTTATGAGTTAAACTATCAGGCTGCGCGTCTCGCACGCGAAGCCGCCGACGCTGCCACCAAGAAAGACCCTTCCCGTCCACGCCTCGTTGCAGGTGCGTTGGGCCCGACCAGCCGCACGGCATCAATTTCGCCCGACGTTAACGACCCTGGATTCCGTAACGTCTATTTTGATGAACTTGTCGAGATCTATACCGAAGCCACACAAGCCTTATGCGCAGGCGGTGCGGACATTATTCTGGTAGAAACTATTTTCGACACCTTGAATGCCAAAGCTGCGATCTACGCAATCATGAAGTATTTCGATGACGTCGGACGACGTTGGCCAGTGATGATTTCAGGCACTATCACGGACGCATCAGGCCGGACACTTTCTGGACAAACGCCGGAAGCCTTCTGGCATGCAGTCCGCCACGTGAAGCCACTCGCTGTTGGCTTTAACTGTGCTTTGGGTGTCGAAGATATGCGTCCTCACATCAAGGCCATCTCAGATATCTCGGATACTTATGTCAGCGTTTATCCAAACGCAGGCCTGCCAAATGCCTTTGGTAACTATGATGACACGCCTGAACATATGGCTGAACATCTTGAAGAATTCGCCCGCTCTGGTCTTGTGAACGTTGTTGGCGGGTGCTGCGGCACAACGCCCGACCATATTGAGGCCATCGCCAAAGCTGTCACCAAGCATGCGCCCCGCACAAAGGCCGAACACGATTATACAACCTGTCTTTCTGGCCTTGAAGAATTGCGACTTGATGACGTAACTGGCTTCGTGAATGTCGGCGAACGGACCAACGTTGCTGGATCAGCAAAATTCGCAGGCCTTATTCGTGAAGGCCAATATGCCGAAGCAGTCGACGTAGCCCACCAGCAAGTTCTTAATGGCGCACAGATTATCGACATCAACATGGACGATGCAATGCTTGATGGCGTCGAGGCGATGCGCACATTCGTGAACTTGATTGCGTCCGAACCTGATATTGCGCGCGTCCCTGTTATGGTTGATAGCTCTAAATGGGAAATCGTCACTGAGGGCCTTAAATGTCTGCAAGGTCGCAGCATCGTAAACTCAATCAGCCTCAAAGAAGGCGAAGACGAGTTAATCGAACATGCACGTGAAGCACTGCGCTTTGGTGCTGCCGTTGTTGTGATGGCATTTGACGAACAAGGTCAGGCCGACAGCTATGAGCGGATGATCGAAATCTGCACACGCTGCTATAAAGTACTGACCGAGAAAGTCGGCTTTGCCCCTGAAGACATCGTATTCGATGCAAACATTTTCCCAATTGCGACAGGCATCAAAGAGCACGATAACTTCTCAAAAGATTACATTCAAGCCGTCGCCGCTATTAAGGAACAGCTGCCCCACGCAAAAACGTCGGGTGGCCTGTCTAACATGTCGTTCTCGTTTCGCGGCAACAATGGTGTCCGTGAAGCCATGCATTCTGTGTTTCTGTATCACGCGACACGCGCCGGCCTTGATATGGCGATTGTGAACGCGGGACAGCTTACGGTTTATGAAAATATTCCAACGGACCTGCGAAACCGGGTTGAAGATGTTATCCTTAACCGCCGTGAAGATGCTGCCGAGCGATTACTTGAAATTGCAGATCAGGCAAAGTCGGGCGCCAAGTCCCGGGTCGAAGACTTGTCGTGGCGTGAAGAATCTGTTGAGCGCCGTCTTGAGTACGCCCTTGTTCGTGGGATCACTGAATACATCGTTGAAGATACGGAAGAGGCACGTCAGGCGCTCGATAAGCCTCTCGATGTGATCGAAGGCCCATTGATGGACGGCATGAACGTTGTCGGTGATTTGTTTGGGTCCGGTAAAATGTTCCTGCCTCAAGTCGTGAAATCAGCCCGTGTGATGAAGCAATCAGTGGCGTATCTGGAGCCTTATCTTGATGCTGAAAAAAAGCCAGGCTCTACCAAAGGTAAAATTATCATGGCCACCGTCAAAGGTGACGTGCATGACATCGGCAAGAATATCGTCGGCGTGGTCCTGCAATGTAATGGATATGACGTCATCGATCTTGGCGTCATGGTGCCTTACACCAAGATCATTGAAGTCGCGAATGAAGAGAAAGCCGACATCATTGGGCTTTCCGGGCTGATCACACCCAGCCTTGAAGAAATGTGCACTGTCGGTCGCGAAATGCAGCGAGCTGGCATGTCTATCCCATTACTTATTGGCGGCGCGACGACGTCAAAAGCGCATACCGCTGTAAAGATTTCGCCAAACTATGAGAGTCCTGCCATCCATGTACTTGATGCATCGCGTGCCGTCGGTATTGCGAGCCATCTATTGTCGGACACACGCAAGGAAGCGCTGGTCGAGGATATTGCTCAAGAATACGAAGCCATCCGCGCCAAGCATGATGGGAAATCAGGTGGGCGTAATATCATTTCGCTGGAAGATTCCCGTGCCAATCGCTTTGATATTGATTGGTCGACGACAACGCCTGCGACGCCATCCTTTACAGGGTTGAGGACATTTGATGCCTATGACCTTGGCGATATTGCCAAACGCATCGACTGGACACCATTCTTCCGGACCTGGGATCTTGCTGGAACTTACCCGCGTATCCTTGAAGATGATGTTGTCGGTGAAGTGGCTCGGTCACTCAAGGCCGATGCCGATGAAATGCTCAAAAGAATTATAGACGAGAAGTGGTTCGCGGCGCGGGCCGTCATCGGTTTCTGGCCAGCAAACAGTGTTGGAGACGATGTCGAACTTTATGGGGTCGAGGGTGAAAATGCACCGTTGGCAACATTCCATTTCTTGCGCCAACAAATGCCAAAGACCGGAACACGTGCCAACATGTGTCTGGCTGACTTTATCGCACCAAAAGACACCGGTATCAGTGATTGGATCGGCACATTCGCCGTCACGGCTGGCATTGGTGCTGATGAACGTGCCAAAGCTTACGAAGCGGCTGGGGATGATTATTCATCGATTATGGTCAAAGCACTGGCCGACCGCTTTGCCGAAGCTTTCGCTGAGCATATGCATGAACGCGTTCGCAAAGAATTTTGGGGCTACGATGAAGCTGAAAACCTCGATAATACAGCACTGATCAAGGAAGCCTATCAAGGCATTCGCCCTGCACCCGGCTATCCGGCATGTCCTGATCATACGGAAAAGGGAATACTTTTTGATGTTCTAGCTGCGACCGATAATGTGGGCATGGAGTTAACAGAAAGCTTTGCCATGCTACCTGCGGCTGCGGTCTCGGGATATTACTTTGCGCATCCAAACAGTGCTTACTTCGGCGTTGGTCGCATCGGCAAGGACCAGGTTGAAGATTATGCAGTCCGAAAAGGCATGGATTTCACTGATGTGGAACGTTGGTTAGCCCCCAACTTGGGCTACACGCCTGAGGTATAATTCGGTACGTTTTTTATTATGCGTCTGATTATTGTAGGTCTTTTATCTGTTTTTCTGTTGAGTGCTTGTGAGAGTCGCAACAAGGATCGTTCAGACTTAGAAACGTTCTTCATGAACCTGGGACAGATCTTGTTTGATTCCGAAAAAGAATCAACACGTCCATAGAAGAATGACAGAGATGACAGAAGCTTCACCTCATCAGTGAAAGCGCCTAAACTCCGGGTGTTTCGCCTTTGTCAGCAACCTGACTGGCACGGATGCGGCGCTCGAGTTCACGGCGCTCTATATCCCGGCGGTCGTCCTCGCGGCGGTCATCGCCGTTCCAGCCTTCCACATCGTCAGCAGATACCTGCGCCTGACGGCGATCCTCAGCACGGCGCTCGCGTGCCCGTCGGTCATCTTGCCGTTTGTCGTGCTCAATCTGCGCTTTATCATCCATTGGAAAGAAATCATCGATAAGATCCGTTGCCCAAACTGCATCTTGTTCGCGGCGTTCTTCACGGCGGCGTTCCTGTACCGCCCTTCGGTCTTGCTTGCGACGGTCGGCACCATCCCAGCCCAAAACGTCCGCAGCCGTCTTGGATTCTTTACGCCGATCATCCCCGCGCGCAACTTTGCCGTCGGCACGCCGATCATCTTCAGAACGTTGTGTAGGCTTATCTGTCATTGGGGTAGCTTAGCGAACGCATAAGCTTTCGTCGCGGAAAAGCCGCAATGAGGAAGTTTTAACTATCAGTGGTGACGCGCCGATAGAAATCAGGGTCCAAAAGGACATTCTCAGCAAGTGTACGCATCCGGCTATAGTAGCCTTCTTGGACAACTTGATAATGAGGCAAGGGAGCAACCGAGCTCCCGCGTCCTGAAACTACCCAGATTGTCTTCGGGTCATCGGTTTTAACGAATCGGTCGCCGAACTCGATACCGCCTTTATTTCGTCTTAGCACAGTCTTTATTCTCCGCTCGGAACACCTTCGTTAGCGCTATCGATACGCTGAAGTGGAGAGAGTTTCAAGAACCGAAAATAATAAGTGCTATCACGTTTTCTTGCTTTTCTTGCTTGCGGCTGAAGATGCAGCTTTTCCGCGTGCAGCCGGTTTCTTTTTCGCCGGCTTAGAGGCTGTTTTTGCAGCTACGGGTGGCTTTAACAGCCCATTTTCTTCCATTTGGCGTACAACACTCTGCATTTGAGCATAAAGCTGCAAGAATCCACGGACGGACAATGCCACGTGGCCTGAAACGACGGAATCAGTCTCCTGGGCGCTGGCGCCAGCGCGGTCACTGGCAAGAGAAATTCGAGCGACGTTGCCGCGAATTGCAACGCTGGTCGTCTTATCTGCATATATTTCAGGCGCGTTTGGATTGGCAATAATTTTTGTTTTTTGATCAGTCATAAATAGTCCTCCTCGACAATGACATTGATTATGCCTCGAAGATGCACGAAGACCAGAAGAAACCGACGATATGGCCACGACATCCTTGTTTTGACACCCTATACTACTAGTCAATGAGTGCCACTGACATGACAACCCCAGCAACAAGCTTTGAAGATGCGCCAGCTTTGGTTGTCGGACTCCGTGATGCCCTATGGTTGAGCCGTGATGGTGAAATTGAAACCCTGTCTCACCGTGAAACTCAAAAACGATTACGAGATGGCGTCAGGCCTGTTGTGTGCCATGCTCGCGTCGCCGCGACGAAACTGCGCGCTAGCCCCTTCGCATCTTTCGATATCCTAGAACTTTTTTCATTCGCGAAGCCTGGGGCCTTTTGCCTGCCGACCCCACGCGGTGTTGCCGCCTCCCTAGACCTCGCATTACCATCTACCCCTGAGCAGATTGCCGCATCGTTATTTGATGCGGCGGATCAATTGTTACGCGATTTGATGAATACCAGCCCAGAAGCAAAGGATATCGCCTGGAACATGGCGCGTGCAGGATGGACCTGGGGCGCATCTGTTCTTAGCGCGTATGGCGGCGGCGATGCACCTCATTCATCAGCCCTAAAGGCCGCGATGCAGGTTTGGCGACGTCTCCCGGAATGGGAAGATCGACCACGCGAAGTGCCACCTGGTAATTTACCCGTAGGGGCCGCTGAAACACGAACACGCCTCGGCATGTTGCTTGGCAGAACATCAGAACGCCGCCCACAGCAGCAACGTTATGCCGAAACTGTCACCGCGGCGTTTCGCCCACGCGACAATGAAGATGAACCACATATTGTTATTGCCGAAGCCGGCACAGGCATTGGTAAAACATTGGGATATGTCGCGCCCTCAAGCATCTGGGCTGAACACAACGAAGCGCCGGTGTGGATTTCGACATATACGCGAAACCTGCAGCGGCAGTTGGATACTGAACTTGATCGGCTATATCCAGACCGGGAACAAAAGCGTGAGCGCATTGTTGTGCGTAAAGGTCGCGAGAATTACCTTTGCCTATTGAACTATGAAGAAACCCTAAGCCGCTCAAGTCTTGCGAATGGCCCCGACATGGTTGCGATGGGCCTCATTGCTCGGTGGATACAAGCGACACGGGATGGCGATATGGTTGGCGGTGATTTCCCCGCATGGCTTATCCATTTATATGGTCGTGAAGTCACCACTGACTTAACTGACACCCGAGGTGAGTGCATTTACTCAGCATGCCCACATTACGGAAAATGCTTTATTGAGCACACTGTCCGACGCGCACGCCACGCAGATATTGTTGTCGCCAACCATGCGCTTGTCCTGATTCAGGCAGCCCTTGCAAACGATCCTGAGCACCGTCCATTACGCTATGTGTTTGACGAGGCGCATCATCTTTTTAATGCCGCCGACAGTGCTTTTTCCGCGCATTTATCTGGTCAAGAAACGGCTGAACTCAGGCGTTGGCTGGTGGGCGCTGAAGGCACCAGTCGGTCGCGATCACGTGGGTTGCGGACACGGGTTGAAGAAATTGTTGCAGGCAATGAAAGTGCTGAGAAAGCATTGGATGAAGCCCTGCATGCCGCGCGCGCCCTGCCCGGCCCAAGTTGGCATCAACGCATTTCAGATGGCCGCCCAGATGGCCCAGCCGAAAAATTCTTATTACTCGTGCGCCACCAAGTGTATGCGCGGGTCGGCGATAGCGACGGCCCTTTCGACCTGGAGGCCAGCCTGCAACCGACAATTGATGGGCTATCCGAGGCTGCCAATGTCTTGAGCGGTAATCTTCAAGATATCGCGCGACCTCTGGTTAAGCTAATGGCTGCCTTGCAGAAAATATTGAACGAGGAATCAGAGAGATTAGAAACCCAGGCACGTGTTAAAATTGAAGCCGTTACAGCATCACTTGAACGCCGCGCCATCAATCAAATCGCCGCATGGCGTGCCATGTTAGGCGCAATTGAAAACGATACGCCTGACGAATTTGTGGATTGGTTTGGCATTCAGCGCATGGGTGGACGCGACATGGATGTCGGGTTCCATCGCCATTGGGTGGACCCAACGAAGCCGCTTGCCGAAGAAGTCTATAAACCTGCGCACGGACTTGTCGTCACGTCCGCAACACTGACCGATCGCACAGGAGATCCAGAGGCAGATTGGCATGCAGCAGAAATACGGACCGGGACACGTCACTTGCCCGTCCGCCCACTTCAATCCTCAGAAAACTCGCCCTTTGATCATGTCAAAAATCTCAAAATCCTCGTGGTCGGCGATGTTCGCAAAGGCGACATGGACCAGACTGCTGCTGCATACCGGGATTTATTTAAGGCTGCAGGTGGCGGCGGGCTTGGCTTGTTTACAGCGATTTCAAGATTGCACGCGGTGGAACAACGTATTCGTGAACCCTTGGAAAATGCAGACATTCCATTATTGGCTCAACACGTCGATCCACTCGATACGGGGTCGCTGGTTGATATTTTCAGAGCCGAAGAAAACGCATGTTTGCTCGGTACTGATGCGGTGCGCGATGGCGTCGATGTCCCAGGCCAATCACTCAGAATTTTAGTTTTTGATCGGGTACCGTGGCCACGACCTGACTTATTACATAAAGCTCGACGCAAAGCCTTTGGCGGCAAAGTTTATGATGAGATGCTCACCCGGTTGAAACTCTCGCAAGCGATTGGTCGATTGCTCCGCCGGGCAACTGATAAGGGTGTGTTTGTGATGCTGGACCGGCAAATGCCATCACGCATGGAAACGGCATTCCCAGAAGGTGTCGAGGTTCAACGCCTTGGCCTCAAGGACGCCATTGCAGTGACGCGCACATTCTTGGCCGAAGACGATTAATGGCGGAACTTCAATGTCCGCAACCCCAGCCCTATAAAGAACATTGCGACACCTGCCCAAAGAAGTTTAGGCGTATACTCAGGAATCTCTGAGAACAATGCCGCAGAAGCCTTTAGAGAACACAAGTTTGTCGTCGCATAAAAGCACTCGCGCGCGACTTGAAAGTCTGCACCCAGAATGTCATAGAAAAAGACGATCCACCAAGCCGTTGCGACAATACATGCGGCCACACCTAGAACTGTTAGTAGATTTCCTAGACGAATACTCATGGGGTCGGCACCTGCATAATGGGTGAGAGAAAAAGAGCGGACAATGTCAGCACCGCGATAATCGTCGAAAACAAAATCGCAGCCGACGTGCGCTGAACGTAGACGTTATAGTTCTGCGCCACAACGAAACAAAGCGCACCGGCTGGCAAAGCCGCCATAAGTATACCTACGGCCTGCCAAAGCGGTTC
>DGOK01000039.1 GCA_002389385.1 Rhodospirillaceae bacterium UBA4468
GATATAATCATATAGAGTTTTTGAAAAAAGTATAAATGCCGCAGGATTGACGTTAGTCAGAGATTTGGATCTCTCCCCCTTCGGATGAAATCATGACCGTCATACCGTCAAATGCTGGCGTCACATTTTCAGGTGACTGCCGTTTCAATTCGGCATAATCAATATCTGGACCGAGATGTGTAAGGATCACTTTTTTCGGTTTTACACGAGAAATCCATTTCAGTGCCAAATCGACATGAGCATGTGTCCAATGTTCATCCCACCGAAAAGTCCCAATAATCCAAACATCAAGATTTGCCGCTTCGAGATCGGTCAGAACGTCCTCAGTCAAATCTTTTACATCTGTCGAATAAACCGTCCGACCAAATCGAAATCCAACCGTTTTCGAAAATCCATGATCTTGCTCAAAAGTTCCAATTTTAACGCCAAAGACGTCCAAGTCATCACCAGGCAAAAATTCATTCATTTCGAGCACAGGACGCACAAATATCTTTTTGTCGTCCGGCGGCAATGGTTTCAGCGTATATCCAAAACACTGCTCAATATGTCGATGTGTCGCTTCATTGCTATATATCGGCAAAGGCTTCTTTATGAACTTGTTAATGCCCCTGAGATCATCGATCCCATTCATATGATCTGCATGGGCATGCGTATAAAGCACCGCATCAACACCATGGACATCTTCACGCAGTAATTGTTGCCTCAGATCAGGCGATGTATCGACCAAGAAACGTTTATCTGCCGTTTCCACCAAGATCGATTGCCTGAGACGGGCATTCTTTGGATTTGTGGGGTCACATTCCCCCCAACCAACACCAATGCCAGGCACACCACTTGATGATCCAGAGCCCAGGAACGTGATTTTTATCGGTCCAAACTCACTCACGCAGCAGCACCGTCAATAGCCGCACCAGCCTTGGCAAAGACACGCTTGAAGTTATCCGTGGTAATCTGCGCAATCTCAGAAGGGGTAATCCCCCTAACCTCGGCGATTTTTGCGGCCGTGAACGCTGTAAATGCAGGCTCGTTGCGCTTACCCCGTTGTGGAATGGGTGCTAGATACGGGCTATCCGTTTCAACCAGAATACGCTCAGCTGGAATAACCCGGGCAACGTCGCGCAGCTCATCGGCTTTCTTGAACGTAACAATGCCTGAGAACGAGATATAGAAGCCCATGGCGATCATACGCTCAGCCAGTTCCTGGGTTGCACTAAAGCAATGGATGAGCCCTGGGAACGGCCCCAGCGCGTGCTCCTCTTCCATGATACGGATGGTGTCGGTATCGGCATCACGCGTATGTACGATCAACGGCAAGCCGGTCTCGCGCGCTGCATGAATGTGGGTGCGAAACTGTCGTTCCTGTATATCGCGGGGGCTATGCTCATAGAAGAAATCCAACCCGGTTTCCCCTATTCCCACAACTTTATGATGCTGTGATAGCTCGACGAGTTCTTCGACGCTGACTTCTTTCTCAGTGCCTGCCTGGTGCGGATGAATGCCTACAGAACAAAAGATGTTATCGAAGCGTTCAGCGACAGCGAGAACGCCCGGGAACTTACTCAGGTGCGTTGAGATCGTCACCATATGAGAGATACCAGCGTTACCTGCCCGTGCCACGATATCATCAAGTTCATCCCCAAAGCCAGGGAGATCGAGGTGACAATGGCTGTCTACGAGCGGCGTATCAAAAACAGGTGGTTGTTTATCGGTCATGGCTAACATGTTGTCTCTGCCACGCTGAGAGTCAACCTTATGGTTAGCGAGACGTTAACAGCGACCGCTATTGGCAGGATTTTAGTCGTCTAAGAGGGATATTACTCGGCGTCTTCGTCCACAAAGCGGGGGAATACCCCTTCTGGCTTTGGTAGGTCCAGACCCGGTACAAGCGCCCCACCCTCGCCTAATGCCGTGAAATCACGGGCATCAGCGGATTGTGCTAATTGATCGAGCATCTTTTCCATCGCTTCAGGCATTACAGGCTGCGCCATAATGGCCAGATGACGGATGGTTTCTGCCAGCACATAAAGGACGGTTGCCATACGTGCAGGGTCTTCTTTCTTAAGCTTCCAAGGAGCCTGACGATCGACATAACCATTGGCTGCACGGATAACCACCCAGATCGATTCTAGGGCATGGTTAAAGCCCTGTCGGTCCAATTGGTCACGCACCACCTCCAAGAGGCCCTGAGCTTGCCCTAGCAAGGCTGTATCATCAGCCTCGAACGGGCCTGGTGTCGGTACTTTGCCATCGCAGTTCTTGGCGATCATCGACAGCACGCGCTGTGCCAGATTACCAAAGTCGTTTGCCAGCTCACCGTTCATACGATTGATCATCGCAGTATGCGAGAAATCGCCATCGTTACCGAACGGCACTTCCCGCAACATGAAATAGCGCACCTGATCGAGACCGTATCTATTTGCGAGTTCAATCGGATCAATAACGTTGCCCAGAGACTTTGAAATCTTTTGACCTTCGTTGGTCCACCATCCGTGCGCGAACACCCGCTTGGGCAATTCAAGCCCAGCTGCCATCAGGAATGCGGGCCAATAGACAGCATGAAAGCGCAGGATATCTTTACCGACCATATGCAGGTCTGCAGGCCAGTACTTGGCGTAATTTCCACCATCAGTCTCGGGATAGCCAACGGCTGTAATGTAGTTCGTCAGCGCATCAAGCCACACATACATAATGTGTTCATCATCGCCCGGCACCGGAACGCCCCACTTAAAGGTCGTCCGCGAAACAGAAAGATCATTCAGGCCACCTTTTACAAAGCTGGTCACTTCGTTGCGACGGCTTTCCGGCAAGATGAAATCAGGATTGGCATCATAATATGCAAGCAGACGATCACCCCAGGCTGATAGCTTAAAGAAGTAGCTTGGCTCTTCGACCCATTCGACCTCAGCACCCGAAGGTGCGATCCGCACGCCGTCTGCATTCTTTGTCAGCTCGTCTTCGCCGTAGAAGGCTTCATCGCGCACAGCGTACCAGCCCACATATGAGCCAAGATAGATATCGCCCGCATCAACTAGTTTTTGCCAGATCGCCTGACATGCCTTGATGTGGCGAGGCTCGGTCGTACGAATAAAATCGTCATGGGTAAAGTTCATGAAGTCTGCAAGATCACGGAAATTCTGCGAGACTTCTGTCGTGAATGTTAGCGGATCTTTACCCGCTGCCTCGGCAGATTTCTCAACCTTCTGGCCGTGCTCGTCAGTTCCAGTAAGGAAACGCACGTAATACCCATCAAGGCGCTTGAAGCGTGCTAATACGTCACAAGCCAACGTCGTATACGCGTGGCCAATATGCGGCGCGTCATTGACGTAGTAAATCGGTGTTGTGACGTAATAAGTCGGCTGATCTGACATCGGTTTTCCCTAATAATTCCGGCCTTTAGGTACGGCGGGCACGGCAAACGGTCAAGGATGATGGTGCTTAGAGTTTATGCCAGCGACAGGAAAAGCGATAAAATGACCTGTTTACGATCGAGATTGAGGGTATCAGCGCTTCGAATGAGGCTCTCAGCTTGATCCAGGCGCCCCAGCCATACCGGCAAGGCCGCCGTCGCTGCCGCACGTGTCGCGATCTCACGTTCGGCATCACTCAGGCTTTCATCCCCTTCAGCACCTCTGGAAGACGCCAGAACGATCCTGGACAGCCACCAGCGGAATAATTCGAGGCCTGAATAATACGCATCATCAGCACCTGATTTCGAAAGTTTGGTTGCCAACGCCTGAACTGCACTGCCGTTTATGTTCGGCAACGATCCGATGATTTTAACAACATCACGGTAGATGTCTAAGCCATCGCCAGATGCCAGTGACATGGCGCGTCCGATGCTCCCCTCAGACAAGCGTGCGAGCTCGTGAGCATCATCAGCGCTAACATCTGGCATGTAGCGGCCCATCAGGTCGCATACTGTCTCAGTGGACAGCGGCTTGAGCGTCAGTGTCCGACAGCGCGACCGTGTGGTTGATAACAAGCGGCCGGGATTATGACTAACCATGATAATAACCAAACCCGCAGGCGGCTCTTCGAGGACTTTCAGGAATGCATTTTCAGACGATGTGTTCATCAACTCAGCACCATCGACGATGATCACTTTGTAGCCGCCTTCGCTCGATGTCATATGCGCAAAATCAATGGCCGAGCGCACGTCATCAACGCGGATTTGCGTGCTGAGCTTACCCTTGTCGTTGACCTTTAATTCAACCGTCATCAAGTCGCCATGGCCACTTGCCGCCACCCGGTGGAACAAAGACCGATCCGGTGACACATAAAGACTGCCTTCGGTCGTCGGGATATCGTCATCCGCAAACAGACCACCAGCCGCTGACGCGGTCTCGCCATCGCTGTCTCGTGTGAAGAGATACCGTGCAAATCTGTAGGCGAGCGTCGCCTTACCAATACCTTTTGGCCCCGTGATCAACCAGGCATGCGGCAACCGTCCACTTGCCTCAGCATTGATCAAAACCTGCTCAGCCTCTTCGTGACCAAACAGATCGGCAGTTTCGCGTGGTGTTGGGATGTCGTTTTCTTCGGAAATGACGGCCTTGGCGTTCATCAGACCTGAACTCCAAGCAAGTCATGCAACGAAGTGCGAACAGCTTTTGCGACGGCATCAATGTCTCCGCGCGCATCAATGACTTTGCAGCGATCAGGCTCTGCAGCAGCGATCGATAGAAACCCTTCACGGAGACGATTATGGAAGTCCGTTTCCATCCGCTCAAAACGATCTTCATTACTTTTCATTTTGATCATGCGACGGCCCGCACGGGCAAGCCCCTCCCCCACTGGAAGGTCCAGAATGAACGTGGCATCTGGTTTGAACGGCCCAAGCACGGCACTATGAATAGAAGCGATACGGTCCCGTTCAATGCCACCGCCATAACCTTGATAAGCCATTGTCGAATCTGAGAAGCGGTCAGAGATCACCCAGTCACCACGCTCAAGCGCTGGTCGGACTGTCTTTATGACGTGCATTTCACGCGCTGCATAATTCAACAAGACTTCGGCCATGGGTGACCATCGATCGACTTCGCCAGACACCAAGAGCTCTCGAATATCTTCAGCAGCGGGCGCGCCGCCGGGTTCACGCGTAGTGACAACACTATGCCCTGCCTGCTTAAGAGCATCTGCCAGCAATTTGACTTGGGTCGATTTACCCCCGCCTTCACCGCCTTCAAATGTTAAAAACTTGCCGCTCATTGACGGCTGATCCTCACCCTTGTTGGCCCCAAAGTAGAAACTCCAGTGCTGCGCCAAGACGACCTACCATGCCGAGTTGCTGGCTATCGGTTGCGGCGAGCAATGGCACTTCGATGGTCTCGAAGTCTGGTGCTTCAATCGTCAGTGTCCCAACGGATTGCCCTGCCGTGATAGGTGCCGAAATTGGTGACTGATACTCTACAGTCACCTTCATGGCGCGGCGAGACTTTCTGGACATCGTTAAATGAACATCACGATCGATTTTAAGGGCAACCGTCGGTTTCGTGCCGAGCCATACGGGCGCGATCTCAACGGTATCGCCCGCTTTGAACAGTGAATAATTATTGAACTCGCGAAAACCCCAATCCAGAATTCGTGCTGATTCTGAGGCCCGGTCTTTGCTGCTTTTCAAGCCGTTGACGACAACGATCAAACGTCGGTCACCCTGCTTGGCAGTCCCCGTCAAGCCGTACCCGGCTTCAGATGTGTGGCCGGTCTTCATGCCATCTGCACCCGCATACCCATAAATCAACGGGTTCCGGTTGGACTGGCGAATGCCGTTGTAAGTAAATACACGCTCAGAATAGAAGCTAAACAATTCAGGGAAGTCTTGAATAATACGTGTCGACAATGTTGCTAAATCTCGAGCTGTCGTCCGGTGTTCTGAATGCGGCCATCCCGTCGCGTTCATAAAGTTACTACCCGTCATACCGAGTTCTTGGGCCTTATCTGTCATACGGCGTGCGAAGGCTTCTTCACTGCCTGCAAGGCTTTCAGCGACGACGATGCACGCATCATTACCAGATTGAACAATGATGCCGCGGATCAGGTCTTCAACGCGGACTTCGGATTTAGGCGGCAGGAACATTGTCGAGCTACCACTCGCAGCCCCGCCCTTGCGCCATGCATTTTCAGAAACCCTGAATTTGTCATCAAGCGACACACGGCCATCATTGATGCTTTCAAACAATAGATAAGCCGTCATCAGCTTGCTCATCGAGGCCGGCGGCATTTGCTCATCAGCGTTCTTGTTCAAAATCACTGTGCCAGTGGACGGGTCGATCAAGATCGCCTCTCGGGCCTTTGTATCAATCACTTCGGCCGTCGCCACCACCACAACAAACGAAGAAAGCGCCAGGACTGACAAACTTGTCAGCGTTGATTTAAGAATATTGTTCAATTTTGATATAGCTCCATTTTATTCACGCTTTCTGACGCCTAACAGTGACATTTTGATGGCGTTCTTAATCTACGATGATACGCGCATCAGGATAGCCTGTTCCAATAACCTGATTAAGTATCATGTCTGCCTGATCAACGTCCGCCAAAGGCCCGACGCGAACTCGATATAGGTCTCTGCCATTCACGAGGACCTGATCTAAAAAGACAGGGCCGAGTGGGCTCAAGCTGGCACGAACCTGATTTGCGTTATCAAACAGGCCAAACGCGCCCGCCTGCACAAAGATCGATGTTGGTGATACGGGTCCCTGCTCAACAGCGGCATCTAGTGACGTGATCAAAGTCGCTGTTTCAGGTTGTAAGGTTGCATTCGAAATTGTGCCAGTTTGCGCTGGGGGAATATTGCTCACATTTGGTGACAATTCAGCCCCTACAGGCGCCGGCAATGTCTCGGCGCTTACGCTCGCTTTAGGAAGTTTATCTACGGTAATTGGCGAGCCGACCTGCGCTAACGTTTCACGGTTCTGCATGCGTGCAGCAACGGCGCGCGATTGATCCGCCAAAATTTGAACGCGTACACGTGACGTTCCTTGGTTCTGGAAGCCTAACAACTGCGCGCCACGCTTTGAGATATCGATAATACGGCCCTTCGCAAAAGGCCCCCGGTCGTTGACCTTTAGAACCAACGAACGCCCGTTTTCCAAGTTGGTGACTCGAACAAAACTAGGCATCGGCAATGTGCGATGCGCCGCCGTCAGCGAATTCATATCATAATCTTCGCCGTTCGCCGTTTTACGGCCATGAAATGCAGCACCATACCAAGATGCAATGCCGGTCTCGTCGTATTCATAATCTTCGGCAGGATAATACCAAATGTTATCAATCTGATAAGGGTTGCCGACCTTGTAATAACCACTGCCAGCCTGCGTATCATCGTCTTGGGCAACGCGTTTCGCTGTATGAATCAAGAACTGGGTCTCTGCGCAACCCGCCAGAAACACAACCATCGCAGCCATCACACCCAAGGTCCGCAACCTAACGCCAATCATATTGTCTTGTTCCTCAAGCTCAGCTCCAATTCGGCTATATCGTTATATTCTGCCACAACAATGCGAAAAGTCACATCATCTTGTGTTTGATTAAAGGCAAAACGCTATTTATGGCGTATTATTTACCTGCGGCCGTACGTAAACGTTCCAACAAGCCAAATGTCGGATGCGCGTCAGCTGCCAGTCGATTGGTTTTCTGGAAACCACGGATAGCGCCACGCGTCATCGGCCCTGCTCGTCCATCAATACCACCCGTATTAAACCCGAGCTGCGTCAATAACCGCTGCATTTCAGAGATATCTGCATACCGAAGCATTTGTGCATTCGCTGGTTTTTTAACACTTAACGGTGGCAATCCAATAAATCGATCCGCCAAATGTCCTACTGCAATCGCATAAAGCTGCGATGCATTCCAGCGCATGATTGTCCGATAGTTGCTGTAAACCAAGAACGCTGGCCCGGCAGCACCAGCCGGCAAGAGCAACGAAGCCTGAATATCTTTTGTAGAAAGATCAGCACCACCAATTTTGCGGACACCAAGTTTTTGCCACTCAGTTAAAGACTTTTTTTCCTGTAAGCCTGCTGATGACCAATCGAACTCTTTTGGTAATGCGACTTCACGGCCCCAAGTGTAATCAGGATTCCAGCCAACGCGTTTCAAATAGTTTGAAGCCGATGCAAAAGCATCCGGCAGGCTGTTCCATAAATCACGGCGCCCATCACCATCACGGTCTACGGCATAGGCCTCGAACGTCGTTGGGATGAATTGCATATTCCCCATTGCACCTGCCCATGATGACTTAACGTCAATCGGCACATCCCCACGGGCGACAAGTTTGATCGCCGACAGGAATTGCGTCTTAAAGAAGTCTGCACGTCGTGCGTCATGCGCCAGCGTTGCGACCGAACTCAACATGTGAAATGCACCAAAGTTACGACCGAAATCTGTCTCAACGCCCCAAAATGCCACGAGAAACCGCGGTGGCACGCCGTAGTCTTTCTCAATTTCTGCCAAAAGAGCTGCATGCTTCTTGAGCATTTCCTTGCCTTTTGCGACGCGTGAATCTGGAACATAAATCTCCATATAACGCCACAATGTCAGCATGAATTCCGGTTGACGCTTATCAAGCTCAAGCACACGGGGGATTGGCGTCACAGATCCAAGCGCCCTATCCAGCAACGCGTCATTCACACCTGCACGTGCTGCCTCAGCTCTAAATCCTTTAAGCCAAACATCGAACGGCTGAGATTGTTCTGCCTGTGCCGTTGATGCCAAAAGCACCATGAACAAGCCTAGCAATACACGAGAAAGTTTATGCGACACGGTTATTTATCCTCCGAAAAGCGGGGTTTGGGGAATGCTGCGCTGTTCTTGCCTGTTATCCAATATGCAATCAAGCCAATCCATTCATGGCCTGCATGAGACAAAGAGCCCAGTCCTCTCGTAAAACTAAGGGGTGATGGAAAACTTTCAACGACACCTACATTATAGTCGACTGGATATGGGATAAGCTCCCATCCAACACGACGAAAAACGCCGACGGCTCTGGGCATATGAAACGCAGATGTTACAAGTATCCAGTTCTCCGACGAGACAGGAGACGCGATTTCAATGCTGAACTTCGCATTCTCCCATGTATTTCGAGACTCTCTTTCGAGTAATAGGCGCTCACGGGGAATACCCAGCGATTCATATAGCTCAACAACATGATCAGCTTCTTTTTGATCTTGATGGCGGAGCGATCCGGAACCGCCTGTATATATCAATCGCGCTTCAGGGTATTTCTTCGCTAAGTCTGCAGAAATTGTAATTCTTTCTACGGCGCCACCAATAACAGGTGTTTGCCGGATTTCGCTGCGATATGGATCAATAACACCACCTAACACAACAATGCCAGCGATAGTATCCGGCAATGTCTTTGGCGCAGGGAAGCGTTCTTCGAGCGTATTTAGAAGCATCGGCCCGACCGGGACCACAGAAACAAGTAATGCAAATACAATAGAGATAGCAATCAGGCCTTTGCCCAAGGGCTTAAACCTCGTCTTTGCCAAGATAAATCCAAACAACAACGCAAATAGAAATGCATTGCCGGGGTCCGCGAAAAACCAAAATACTTTTGATAGATAAAAGAACATAGCGCCTGCCTCAATTTTTGCTTAGCGCGCCAATCATCAATCAGCAATAAAGTCCCTATCAGCGCTAGAGCTGCTTGTGACACGTTTCTTGCAGAAATTCTTTAAGATATTGTTTTCAAATTTGTATTTTGTATTGAGGCGCGGACAATACATTGAGCGGCACTATATGCTTTTAGCCGCCAAACGTTGTGATGCCTCACGCGCCACTTGTCAGTAGCACTCGATTCGAATGAATGGATCTGTTTATTTAGGAGACGTTGCGAGGCTTTGTGCCTCGGGTGCATCAAATGATGGAAAATCGACCTGCATCTCTGCACCGTTTTGAATCACAAAAGCACGATGCTGCTCGTACGCTTCTCTCTCGGCTACATACGGATCAATCGCCTGCTTATTAAGCGCGTTAATATCATCCTGAAACGTCGAATATTGAACGCCTGCGTCGCCTGCTTGCACGCCTAGTGGTACAGGGCTCACCAATCCGGTTAGAATGTTACCTGTCACATCGCGTAAATTTGTTGGGCCTAAAATGGGTAGGACGAAATGTGGCCCTGAACCTATGCCATAAGCGCCCATGACCTGGCCTAAATCCTCGCGACGCTGCTGATAACCCATGTCAGTCGCTTCGTCATTCACACCGCCTAAACCAACCGTCGTATTGATAATAAACCGGTTGGTTGCCGTACCCGCATTCTCGGTATCACCTTGTAGCAGCGAGCTTATCGCCGTCACAGGTTCCGAAAGATTTGAGAATATATTCGAAATTGATTGTTGGATAGGATCAGGCGTTACCGCTTGATAGCCATCGACGACGGGATCGATAATGGCTTCGCGCAGACCCCGGTTTACATCCGATGTGACACGGTTCACGCCTTCAAGTGGGTCTTCCAACGCTTTAGGCTCACTGTCTTTTACAAGTCCATCTGCGTGCGCAACATTAGACACAACCATGGCCATCGCGAGCGCGCCAAAAACCGAAGCTCTGAATACAATTTCAGTATTGCCAGTTAAAACGTTCATTATTGTTGAACCTTACTCATGTCAATTTCACCCAGCTAAATGCCTGCGGGAATGGGAATTTAGTAAAATTATAATAAAAACCTAGCACACCAAGAAGATATTCGCAGTAAAAACTACACGCCCAACACCACGATCCTCGCACGCAAAACACATTAAAAAACGAATGTTTCAGGCGTTGTCGGGTCACAAAATCCACGAGATTTAAAATCTCATCTGAGCGTATTTGAAAAATAGATGAGACATTCCGAAATTTTATCACTGTTCTCCCTTGCCCGCCCGATTATCACGGGGTAAAAGTCCGCCGCCGATCAAATGCGTCGAAAGATGCGTTACGCGACCCAGGTGGGGTGGCAGAGTGGTCGAATGCGGCGGTCTTGAAAACCGTTGAGCCTTTGCGGGTTCCGTGGGTTCGAATCCCACCCCCACCGCCATTACCCTATAATTTCTGCTGTTTATTTGGCAAAAATTATTATTACCCACATTAATACACACATTCAGAATGGCGCTTTAGGCTAATATCTGAACTTCATGTCCTGTGTTAGAAATAGCTTGGGCTCAAATTCACATTATAACTTGTTAAGGATTCCAATTTTAATCAAATCTATTTGATTGATTATGCCATTTATTTATATCGCTATCTTACGAATGTATTCATTCCAATCCAAAAATGCGCTCCTCTCAGTGCCATCTGCACCTCATTAGCTCCTAAAATTGCCAGCAATAGCTTGATAGATTGGGGTGTTGAACTTAAAAAATATAGCTGCACTCTTTTCGAAAATCCATTTACGCAATGAAGGCCAATTGAATGATTGATCAGAAGCTTATTAACACAGTAGTTGATGCGACACTCACAGGCACAATGACGTGTAAGATCGAAGAAACGTACATCGAATCATCAAGTATTTATAATGATAATTACAACACGATGGCGGCTCCCATGTACAGTTGGATCCAAGACGGTGATACATTTGAACGTGCTGAACTTTGCTATTGGGATAGCTATTTGGACGAGGAGGTTGGGAGTTTGAAGACGTTTATGAGGGCCTGTTCAAAACTGCAGAAGATGCGATTTTATACATTAAACAACGCGGAATAATTGAGGGCTACAGCGAGCAAGAATTAAACGATTTCATCACCCGCGTAATGCCAACCACAACCTGTGTTGAGAAGTCATGATAGTCTGATAGATCGAATGTCTAGGTGAGGTTGATCCTGTGTATCTAGTTGCACGTGGTCCGGGCTGTATTCCCATAATATCGTGTGGTGCAGTTAACTTGCCTGTTCTGGTTATTCAATTTGTCAGTCTGTGCTTGTCTGCGATCTGCTTCATTTTTCAAAGTATTTTGCAGATTCTGCATATTCTGCTGAGATGCTGCACCCCAGTTAGCATTCTCGGTTTGCATACACTGGGCAAATTCTGTCGTGCCAATAACGAAACCATATGAAACACAATTTTCTTTAAATTTTTGGGCCCTATATTCGCGGGGGAGTAAGCATTCACTAACACTGGCGCTAATAAGAATAACTGTAAGTATTGTGAACATATAATACCTCCAAAGTCAAAGGGGAGGGGGGAGATGTAGCATAATCAAGTTGTATTCTCCGAGTGTATTGTGTCCAGCCGCAACTTATATTTCTTCTGTGGATACCATCGTGTTATCGACCGCATCATTGGTAGCTAGTGTGCTGTTATTGAAAGATCTTCCGCAGCCTTAACGTATTAAATTAAAGATTATAGATTCTTAACGATTCTACACGTCGAGACCTTAACAGCCCTAAAAAGAACTGGCTTCACTCAATGACAGGTTCTTATTTTGCACCGCCACATTTCATCAGTAAGCCGTATACAATCACTAATCAGCTCCCAGATATAGCGGCGCTCTGCAATAGCTTTCTCAGTGTATTTGCCGTGCTTAAGGGCATTTTTATTTCCCTTTGGCGCGCCTGTTGATAGGCCACTGTGAATCCCACAGCGCTTCTTACCCCGTATTGCGGGTGTCGTTAGTTCAAAGTCGAGCGTGCGGAATGTCCTGCCAACGTGTTGTATAACGTGGTGACAACCGCTCCTGACGCATTCGCCACTTTGCCCCCTTAGGTGATAACCCCAGCCCAATAGAACCACGCCCAAACCTTGCGTTAACTTGATCTAACGCCTTCATCAATGGCTCCACACCGCTCAACTGATCATCGAACAATGATGGTATAACGTCTTGCTCAGATGATAACTCTAAAAGCAGGACGCCCGCTTTACGGTAAGCTCAATGCACGGTTTGGACGTGATTCTATTGGGCTTGGATTATCGCCAAAGGGAGCAAAATGGCGTATGCGTCAGGAGCGTTTGTCACCTCGCTATACGACACGATGGTGTAATATTCCGTACGTCCAGATTGAGTAAATAGATGGATAGTATGAACCAAGCGCTTTGCGAGACTCATAACAAAATAGTGGGTGACAGACACCTTCTTTTTGCTAGTTGGTGAATGGGTTTTGGTTGGGGAAACAATGAGAAAAAACCCAACTGTCACCGACTGTTAGGACCCGTTTCATTGTCTCTATAGAAAAGCGGTATTCTATCGGGTTGCCATTCACGTCCTCATTTTTGTAATACCAAATGCCTCCAGCGCTCTTAAACCTTGCATCTCTGTTAGGAATAAGGCCGGGCTCTAGCCAAGACCCATCTCTCGCAATTCGTATGTTTTTTCAATCGTGGCGTCACCAAAACAATGCAGCAGAATAGCTTCATCATTAGCTGCTACAGCCTCACCGCTCACACTGACAGCCAGCAAGGGGGGTAAGATTAGTCGTTTTATGCAACACCTAGTTGGCTAAGTCCAGATTTAGCCTGTGGGCTTGCTTTGGTCAGTAACCACGCAAGCCTGTATTACGTTTGAATTCACGGCAGATCGTAGACTTATGAACACACACAATTAGTACCGTCTCTGTCTGGTTCAGTCCCGCTTTCATTAATACCTGTATCTGGTATCTTTGATCTTGGGTTAACTGAGTGTAGCGTCTCATATGTGCCTTTCATTCTTGCCGGAACGAAAGGCTATGATGCTTCCGCAGATTAACCTCTATTACGACACGTTGAGTTGCACTTACTTGTTGAATTTAGGTAATTAAGCGAAGTATGGATACTAGTTAAAACCAATTTTAATCTTAAAATTCTAGGTGAATGCTAAAAATATTAAGGTTTACCACATGATGTAACACTTAGATGACGATGGTATAATCCATCTACTAATATCATGTGAGGAACGGTTAACGCTGCTAGTCCAATAAATATAATACGAATAAATGCTACGTCGGCTGAGACCTGAAACATAGCCAGCCAAATTATCAATCCCCCCAATGCCCAAGTGATACAAGTAAAACTAGCGATTTGAAGGCAAATATTTCTTAAAGGAATGGTATTTCTCAAAGGCAGCCAAATATTTCGAAAGTGACGGACTGAATGAAGGCCACAAAAATAAATTGCAAAACTAACTAAAGGTGGAAACTGTGAAAATAATATAAGCAAAACCAATAGCTCGATAAACTCAAGACGCCATTTGGTGTCTAAGATTGCTTTGCATGTATAAAAGACCAAGACAATCAGAAAAATAATAGAAATAAAATCAATCATAACCCAAACTGGACCAGCATCCTTGCCAATAAGGAAAGAATAAATTTGTAGGACTTCTTCTTTATGGCATTGGCTAATACCAACTATTACCACACATCCGTGAGCGTATCCTTGTACTAAAGACATCCATCCTTGCTTTGTGCGGGCAACGTCAAGACCAAAATGAATGATACTTATTGTTAAAAAAACCATCAGTGAGATTGTAGGGAATAGCATCCAAAACAATATGACTAACACAGCCATTGCGATGTAAAGACCAAAGAATTTAAACAAGCTACCAGGCTGCCTTGTATAACCGATATACCCTGCAATTGCCCCATCTGCAGCGCCATGGGGTAAGCCTATTAGTGAAATTGCCATAAGTGCAGCAAAGTCAAGAGTGCTAAAATCTGAAATTAAAGAATTGAGCAACATTAAGCGCCTATTTTAAATTTTAAAAAATTACTATAAAGTGACTGTATAAATGATCTGATAAAAATCCATTTAGGCATCGAAAAAATCACCTTCAAGCGAAGGCGCCAACATGCTTCCCCACTCATAAATAAAGCGAATTCATCACCACTTAATGCATCGGCAAGCTGTATAAATATATGGGGGGTGACGGCAGGCCATTCTTTAAGAACTTTTACAAACATTTGATCCATCCATAAATCAATGTTTTTATGAGGTGAGGTGATTTTCATTAATTTGTTTTTGGTTTGAGCTGATAAAATTGCTACAGATATTTGCTTTTGAATGAAATAAAATGCGTAACCACTAGAAGGTTTGATTGCGCCGCCATTTCCACCGAGACCTACTACAGAAACGTCTGAGCGCTCTAATAAGCCCATTGGAATCGCGCCTTTTTCAGTGCGCTTCACTGAAACAACTTGCTTAGAATGACAAAGTTTTAGGTAGTCTAAAATTGCTTTCTCAAAAAATTCATCTGGTTCTCTATCACAGCTAAACATAGTGGATTCGACAAGAGCTTCGCTATCAGAAAATGGTAAGACATATATAAAATGAATACCACGTGACTGATCACATCGGAAATCCATCATTGTTGCAACGGATGGATTAAAAGAACCACTTTTAGCCAACACCTCCCAACCTATAAAATGCTGCATCAGTTGTCCATGTGGGACTGGTTGCGGCCTGGTATCAAGAATTTGTGCTTTCTGATCGCTTGCTACTTTTGACTGACTAACAATTTTGACGCCATGTGCAATTGCAAGCTCCTTGCACATAGAGGTCCAACGACTACGGTAAATGGCATGGTAGGGGTAGTTAATTGAAGTGAGTACAACTGTTTTCTCATTAGTTACAACTTGCCAATTCTTCCAAGAACAATGAGAGAGCCCCGCTGCTGTATTAAGAATTGGGAGGTGCCAAAAACCCCATATGTGTTCTTGCTGTCGTGGAGCTCCTTCTGGGACAATCAATGTTAACTGATGGTCTGGCAGCTCTCTCGCACGTGCTGCAAGTGAGAGCCCTGCACATCCATCACCAATGATTTGTATAGCTGGCATAGATTAAATTACCATAATTTATTTGATATTTGGTAGTCCTTTAAGGGCATTATGCAATGTGTAATCGTGTGTTTCTGAATCCATTCGACGCCGACAGAAAATTAAGTTCATAATCGCCTTAAATGAGCATCGTAGCTTGGAAGCTTTGCTGGTAACCTGTCTACCCATATGCCAGCTGTAGCCTGATTGAGCAAGCTGCATACCAATCTCACGATAGACCTCAGCCGCAACAGCGATAGAAATACGAGCTCTCCAAGGTAAATATCTATAGCCGATGGTCCCACTTTGGTAATATTTATCTGCGAGCGTTAGCAGCTGTTTCACGGCTTTTTTGACAAGTAAATTTTCAGAAGAATTTACTTTTTTTGCGGCAATGCAAATTGCTTCAGGGGAGAGGTCTGACACCCACTCTCCTGGGATATAACGTCGACCCATACGGGCATCCTCTAAAACGTCACGGGCAATATTTGTTAATTGCATGCCAATGCCAAGGTCGATAGCATGCGATTTGGCTAGAGGATTATGACAATTCAAAGTTTCACACATCAATAGACCAACAGTCCCTGCAACGCAGTAAGCATATCTAAGTAAATCCCGCTTAGAATTTAGGCGAATTATCCCTCCCGCATCTTGAACCAATCCATCTAATAAGGCAGAAAGAACTGGCCTCAAAGATGACACATCATGGGGGAAAAATTCAAACCCAGAGGAAGCGAAATCATAATCTTCATTGCTTGATTGAAGCTCAGATTGCAGCTGAGTAAGGCGAGCTTCTCCACCCGGTATGTCGCCATCTGCTAGGTCATCAAGAATCCGGCAAAATGCATATAATCTAGCTGCTTTTTTTCTATCGTAAGGGGATAGAAAAATGCTCGCCCAGTAAAAGCTGCGACCATTTATTGATAGAGACTGAAACGGTGTTATTTTTTCGTTTGGGTGCATCAATTATTCAACGCTACATCAATAGACTAAATACCTCTAGGGTAGAGATTTGACAGTTTAGGGAAAAATTTCCTCTTCATCGATAAGGTTCTCAACAACTTTTGCAGAACATAACACACCAGGGATGCCTGCACCTGGATGCGCACCAGCAGTAGAAAAATACAAATTTGGAATATGTGGGTCACGATTGTGGTAGCGAAACCAAGCTGATTGGGAAAATATTGGCGAAATTGAAAATCCAGCACCGTGCATAGATCTATAATCTTTTTTGAAGTCTTCTGGTGTCATCCAAAAGTCATCAGTAATACAAGATTTAAGATCGGGCATTATAGTAGCCTCTAGCTCATCTATTATACGTGATCGTAACCATGAGCCTTTTATCTTCCAATCAATATCGGCAAGAAGGTTAGGGACTGGGCATAAAACATAAAAGCTATCACATCCATCAGGTGCAAAACTAGGGTCTGTGGCAGTCGGTCGATGAATATATAATGAGAAATCATCGCTAAGTAATTTCCGGTCAAATATGTCCCTTAATAACTCTTTAAATCGTGGCCCCATCCAAATTGTGTGGTGGGCAAGATTAGGATAAGTTTTTCGTGTACCAAAAAACAACACAAAGAGGCCCATTGAGTATTGATTTAAAGAGGTAGGTAAAATGCGTTTTCTGCGCGCAACTGATTTTGGCAACATTTCACTATAAACGGTTGGTGGATCAGCGTTACAAATAATACGATTAGCGTTAAAGGATCTTCCATCTCTGCTTCGACAACCTGTTGCACGATCATTTTTTATAATTATCTCTGTAACGTCAGTATTTGTAACAACATTCACCCCAGTTCGCTCCAGAAGCCGGTATAATTCACTGACAATCTTACCCGTCCCACCCATGCAGAAATAGACACCCCAACGACGTTCCAAATAATGAATTAAGCAATAAATTGAGGTTGTACTAAAAGGATTTCCACCCACTAGTAGTGGATGAATTGAGAATGCTTGTCGTAGTAAGGGATGCTTAATATGACTTCTAACCATTCCATCAACAGTTCTATAACACCTTAATCTTATTAGTGATGGCAGCTGTTGGAGCATGGTAAAAAAATTAGTGAACGGTTTTGTTGAAAGCTTTTCAAAACCAATCTCAAAAATACTCTTTGAAGCAGCAAGAAGTCTATCATATCCAGCAACATCAGCAGGATTAAAACGTTTAATTTCCTTCTTTGTGTCCTCAATACTTGCCCTGTAATCGAATTTATGGCCTCCATGAAAATAGAACCTGTACCAAGGGTCTAATCCTTTAAATTCAAGATAGTCAGAGCGCTTTTCTCCAAATAATTCATATAATTCATCGAATAGGAATGGAGCCGTAATGACTGTTGGACCAGCATCATGTATGAAACCACCTCTTGAAAAAACTTGCGCCCGGCCGCCGATTTCAGGTAATCGGTCAAGAAGAGTAACAGAAAACCCTTTGGCACGCATCCTTAACGCTGCCGCAATACCACCAAAGCCAGCACCAATCACTAGAATATCACTTGAATTATCTTCTTTTGGTAAGACAACGTTTTGATGGAGTTTATTAGGTTGTGACGGCATATTTACTAATCATCTCGATTAAGCATGAACGAGCTAATTGATTTCTCACAAACCTGTTTCACCATTGTATGAAGGGGGGATATGATTTCGTATAACTCAGCTGGAAGTTCTTCTGATAATTGCTCACAATCACAAAAAATTTCATGCATTTTTCTTGTGGTAGTGTTCAATGCTTCTGATGCTATTATTTTATCGCGCCAGTCTTCAAGTAAGGAATTGCAGCTAGTTCTGTACCAACTATCAAATCTCATCTGTTCTGGTGTGCTGAGCATTTGACGGTAGATCACAGTGACTCCATTTGGGGAACGGCGTGCGAGATCTGAACCTTGTGTCTCAGCACCATCTGTACCTTCAAAGTTTAAGATGTCATTTGCAATTTGATAAGCGCTACCAAGACGCCTGAAATAAGCAACAATAGGTGCAGATGAGTCATTTTGCTGAGCCATTGCCATGATGCCTTGAAGCGGGGCGGCTAGCAGTGGAGCAGTTTTGTTAGCAGATAAATCAACGTAATCATGCCAATTAATCATCTGTTTAATACCAAGCCCACCAACTTCGCCAACAGTTGTTAATTTCATTTGATCAGCGAGTATTTTAACGAGTACTGGCGTAGCTGATATTTGAGCTGCCTCAGCGGCCAATTCAAAAGCGAGTGCAATTAACCAATCACCAAGCATTAGCGCAGTATCTGGACCGTATTTATGCCAAACAGATGGCCTGCCTCTACGCAAGGCGTCTCCGTCGCAGATGTCGTCGTGTATCAAAGATGCATTGTGTAGTATTTCAACCGCAGCGGCCCATGGGAGTGCAGCAACCTGTTCTATATTCAGATAATTTGATGCCCTTATTGCCATTTTGGCACGCAGTAACTTACCAGGCTTAAAAAAGTGATGAGCGGCCGCCTCTGATAGTGGGTGGTTACTTTCAGGCAAGCAATTTTTTACATAACAAACAAGAGAGGATACATCAGTGGATGAATAGACTGTAGCAGTTTTATTGGGAACCTGAGCACTGTTTACCAGAGAACATAACTTTGACATAGCCTTAGAAACCCAATGCAGTTTACATATTCGATATGAATAAAGTTGGAACTTTGGCAAATCTGGAAATATCTCCAGATAGTAAAAGGGGCGGTCTTTTTAGACCACCCCTAAA
>DGOK01000030.1 GCA_002389385.1 Rhodospirillaceae bacterium UBA4468
AAGCCCGAATGGGATGGCGATCCCGTGCCGCAGGATTGGTCGGCTAAAGTCCGATCACTTTCAGGCCTACTACCACCGCTCGGAATATTTGCCGTCGTTGTTGGTTCAATTTATGCTGGTGTCGCAACACCAACTGAGGGGGCGGCCCTCGGTGTGATCGCCTCTCTTGGATTGGCCGCCGCCAACAGAACATTGACCATTCCGATGCTAAAGTTAGCCATCGAAGGCACTATGCGCACCACGGCAATGATCATGTTGATCATCTTAGCCGCGATCTTCTTGAACTTCATTCTTGCCGCCGTCGGCCTGACTTCGATGTTAACTGACTTTATCACCGGGCTTGGCCTGACCCCGATGCAGACCATGTTCATGATCGTTGGCTTCTATATATTACTTGGCTGTTTCATGGAAACGCTGTCGATGTTGCTAACCACCGCACCTTTAATTGCACCCGTTGTTATCGCCTTGGGCTTCGATCCAGTATGGTTCGGCGTCTTGCTGATGGTGCTGTTAGAAACGGCGCTGATCACACCACCCATTGGCATTAATCTTTACGTCGTGCAAGGCATCCGAAAAAAAGGCGGCCTCAACGACGTTATGATTGGGACATTGCCATTCGTCGCAACGATGTTCGCCATGGTTGGCCTGTTGCTGGCGTTTCCTGATCTCGCTCTTTGGTTACCTAAATTTTTTTATTAATCCCGTCCGCATTCACGATGAGTGATTGAGGACTATGGAGACAACCCCCATGTGGCAAGTATGGATTGATCGTGGTGGCACATTCACAGACTTGGTTGCACGCAAACCAAGCGGTGAACTCGTGACCCATAAATTGCTCTCAGAAAATCCAGAGCAATATGATGATGCTGCGTTACAAGGCATTCGCGATCTGATGGGTCTGGAATCTGATGCGCCAATCCCTGCTGGCAGTATCAAAGCTGTTAAGATGGGCACAACTGTTGCCACCAACGCATTGCTTGAACGTAAAGGCGACCGAACCGTGCTCGTCATTACCAAGGGCTTTGGCGATACACTGCGCATTGGTTATCAGAACCGTCCACGCCTTTTTGATATGTATATAAAATTACCCGAGTTGGTTTACGAAAGTGTCATTGAAGCCGATGAACGTATTGCAACTGATGGTGAAATCTTAAAGCCCCTCGCCGAAGACGCTTTGCGAGTCTCTCTGCAAGCCGTATTTGATGATGGCGTTCGCTCGATCGCCATTACCTTTATGCATGGATATCGTCATCACAAACACGAGATTAGTGCCGGGGCTATTGCAAAAAAAATCGGCTTCACACAGATTTCGATTTCGCACCAGACCAGCCCTATGATCAAGTTGGTTTCACGTGGCGACACAACCGTTGTTGATGCGTATTTGTCACCCATCCTCAGACGCTATGTCGACCGTGTTGCAACAGATCTTGAGGCGCATGGCAATCAAGGTCCACGACTGATGTTTATGCAATCCAATGGTGGATTGACCGATGCTAAGCTGTTCCAGGGTAAAGATAGTATTCTTTCTGGTCCGGCTGGTGGCGTCGTCGGCATGGTACGAACGGCTGAGATTGCAGGCTACAAAAGTGTTATCGGATTTGATATGGGCGGCACGTCAACGGACGTTGCTCATTACGACGGCGAATATGAACGCTCGTTCGAGTCCGTCGTTGCGGGTGTACGTATGCGCGCACCAATGATGCACATCCATACTGTTGCAGCGGGTGGTGGCTCCATCCTGGCTTTTGATGGCGCGCGTTTTCGCGTCGGCCCTGAAAGTGCCGGCGCTAATCCTGGCCCTGCATGTTATCGACGTGGCGGCCCGCTCACAGTCACCGATTGCAACGTCATGGTGGGTAAAATCCAACCTAAGTTTTTCCCACATGTGTTTGGCCCTGAAGCCCATGAGGCATTGGACGCCAAAGTGGTGCATGAAAAGTTCAAAGAACTCGCCGAACGTATTTCTAATGATACGGGCGAAGCTAAGCGCTCACCCGAAGATGTCGCAGAAGGTTTCTTGACCATTGCGATTGAAAACATGGCCAATGCGATTAAGCAGATTTCTGTACAACGCGGTTATGACGTCACCAACTATGTATTGAATTGCTTTGGTGGCGCTGGCGGTCAGCACGCGTGTCTTGTTGCAGACTCACTTGGCATGAAGACCGTCTTTGTGCACCCGTTTGCTGGTGTATTGTCGGCATACGGCATGGGCTTGGCTGACATTCGCGCACTCCGTGAACGTTCTGAACAGGAACCATTGGACGATGAGGCCCTCGCACGCGTCAGCCTGATCTGCGATGAGATGGTAAAAGATGCGATAAAAGAAGTCACCTCTCAAGGTATTGAAGGTGATCAAGTCGAAACATTCCGCCGCACACATCTGCGCTATGACGGTACGGACAGCTCGATGGTTGTCGATATCGCCGATGCCGCAAAGATGAAGACGACGTTTGAAGATTTACATCGCCAACGTTTTGGCTTTGTGCCTGAAGGCCGTAATCTTGTCATTGATGCGCTTGCCGTTGAGGTTGTTAGTGTTACAGAAACAATCATTGATCCAGAAATAGATTCAATGTCGGGAGCCGCGCTGATGCATCCTCGCGCAACCGTGCAAATGTATTCTGATGGCGCGTATCACGACACACCCATATATGCGCGCGAAGCGTTTTTGCCTGGTGATACTGTTGCCGGTCCGGCGATCATTGCTGAAGACACAGGCACCACTGTTGTCGAGCCTGATTGGCAAGCCTCCATGAATACGCGTGGCCATTTGATTTTGGAACGTGTTAAAGAGCGACCAAAAACATTTGCAATAGGCACCAAAGCCGACCCGGTCATGCTCGAGGTTTTCAACAATCTGTTTATGTCGATTGCCGAGCAAATGGGCGCGACACTCGCCAACACAGCCTACTCCGTAAACATCAAAGAGCGGCTTGATTTCAGCTGCGCAATCTTTGATATCGCAGGTAATCTTGTCGCCAATGCACCCCACATGCCCATTCACTTAGGCTCAATGGGTGAGAGTATCAAAACTGTTATTCGCGAGAATGCAGGCAAGATTAAACCCGGCAATGTCTATGCATTGAACGCCCCATACAATGGGGGCACCCACCTGCCCGACGTCACCGTGATCACACCTGTGTTCAACGATAACGGCAAAGACATCTTGTTCTATGTTGGCTCACGAGGACACCAGGCTGATATTGGTGGCCGGACACCTGGTTCCGCACCACCTGACTCGACACACATCGAAGAAGAAGGTGTGCTGATCGATAACTTCCTGTTGGTCGAAGAAGGCCGACTGCGCGAAGAAGAAACCTACGCGCTACTGAAGTCAGGCAAATATCCATGCCGCAATCCATCGCAAAACATGGCCGACCTGACAGCACAAATTGCTGCCAACGAAACCGGTGTGCGTGAATTACGCAAAATGATCACCCACTTCGGTCTTGATGTTGTGCATGCGTATATGGGCCACGTGCAGGATAACGCTGAAGAATCTGTACGCCGCGTTCTAGATGTTCTTGCCAATGGCGAGTTCACGTATCCGATGGATAATGGCGATCAGATCAAGGTCAAGATTATCGTCAACAAGGAAGCCCGTGAAGCTGTCATCGACTTTACCGGGACATCCCCACAAGGAAATCATAACTACAATGCGCCGTCTGCTGTCTGCAAAGCTGCGGTACTTTATGTATTCCGAACGTTAGTCGACGACGAGATCCCTCTAAACGAAGGGTGTCTGAAACCGCTCAAGATTAAAATACCGCCAAAATCAATCATCAGTCCTGAATTTCCCGCTGCGGTTATTGCTGGAAACACCGAGGTCTCGCAATGCCTGACAGATGCACTTTACGGTGCGTTGGGTGTGTTAGCCTCGGCACAGGGCACAATGAACAATTTCGTCTATGGTAATGAGATCTATCAGAACTACGAGACGATTTGTGGCGGCACGGGTGCCGGAAACGGCTTCGACGGCGTGGACGCTGTTCATTCACATATGACAAATACACGCATGACAGATTCTGAAGTTCTGGAAAATCGTTTTCCTGTTCGTGTTGAGGAATTCTCAATCCGTCATGGCTCGGGTGGCAAAGGTCACAACTCGGGTGGGAGTGGTGTTATCAGGAAAATGAAATTCCTCGAAAGCATGACTGCCACCGTTCTATCCAGTCATCGTCATACCGATCCATTTGGGCTTGAAGGCGGCTTACCAGGCGCGCGCGGCATTAATCTTGTCGAGCGTGTAGATGGTAGCGTTGATACTCTTCGCGGAAATGATGAAACCGAGATGAAGCCAGGTGATGTGTTCGTGCTCAAGACACCTGGCGGCGGCGGATTCGGAAAACCAACGGATGATGATGGCGATTAAGGGTTAATCGTCGTCTATTTAGCGAATATCCAACGATAATGGCGCAAAATCTTGTGCCGCGCACGTCAAACCGGCATTTATATAGCAAATCGATTCGTGTCGGTATGGCGCGTTGACCCAATGGGTGTGATCCCTATGATAGTAATCTCGTATTTGAAAGCTGTCTGGGAGTTCGGCGTTGCTCATAAAGCGAAGTTCATTCTGTCTCACGTTTGTTTTGGCCGCCACTGTTGCGATGCCAAGCGTGATGGCGAATCCGATTGAGATTGAACTCACGGGCCTAATAAACGACCATCCGCAAATTCGCGCTGCTGAGAAAAGCCTGCAATCATCCCGGCAAGGTGTGAAATCAGCACTCTCGGATTTCTATCCAACTTTGAATTTATCAAGTGACATTGGTGTTGAAAAAGTTGATAGCCCGAGCACACGCGCCGCAAACGAGACCGGCGAAGGCCCGTATGGCCGAACGCGCAATACCGCATCGCTTACCGTCGCAAAGAATTTGTTTAGCGGTTATGCAACAGCATCCGCTGTCCGCACCGCGCGCCTAAACCGCGAACTCGCACAAATCTCATTTGAGGGCACACGTCAAAATACGATCTTTGAAGGCATTCAGGTTTATATTGATGTCCTGCGCCAGGGTCGCCTCATCGAACTCGCGCGCGAAAACGAAGTAACCATCCAACGCCAGCTGAACCTTGAGGACGAACGCATCCAACGTGGTTCCGGTGTTGCCGTTGACGTCCTCCAGGCAAAATCACGATTGCAAATCGCCAAGGAACGTCGGGTTAATTTCGAAGGCGCACTCGAAGACGCGATCAGCCGTTACACACAAGTATATGGCCACCCACCTGACGTGGAAGCGATGTTGGACCCTGAACCACCAATTAATCTGGTTCCAAGCCAACTTTCCAAGTCCATCGATATTGCCGTTATCGAAAACCCTGCGGTCGGCAACTCTGGAACAACCGTCGAAGTCGCTCGTGAGCGTCGCCGTACCGTGCGTTCAGAATTATTCCCATCGGTCGACCTTGAAGGCACATACAATTACGAGAAGCACAACAACACGACCATCGGCACGCGGCGTGATTACTCACTTGTACTTTCCAGCTCGTGGGAATTGTTCTCTGGTTTCTCGACACGCGCTTCAATGGCACAAGCGGCTTACGATTACCACGCGAGTAAAGACCAGCACGAATTCACCGTCCGCAAAGTGATTGAGCAAAGTAAACTTGCGTGGCAATCACTACTTACAGCCCGCGAACGCCTTGAGCTTCTTGAGAACGCCGTCAACATCGCCTCGGAAGTGTTCGTAAGCCGTAAAAAACTGCGTGAAGCTGGCAAAGAGACCGTCATCAACGTTCTTGATGCCGAGAACGAAGTGAATAACGCACAAATCAACTACACATCAGCTTTCTATGACGAGCGCCTGGCTGTCTACCAACTTCTCCTCGCCATGGGTCGCCTGGATCAGAAGAACCTCAGCCTCGGATTTTAAGGCGACATCATGTCCCTACTTGTCAGCTTCGATGATATAAAAGATGCCCGGGCACGTCTTCATCCGGCCGTCAGACGCACACCGATCATTCCTGTCGCCAGAAACGGCCAAGAAATTGGTAACGAGCGACTTTTCATTAAATGCGAAAACCTTCAGGTGACAGGCGCTTATAAAATTCGCGCGGCGTTTACGATGCTGGATCGCCTGACCGCCGAACAAAAATCAAAAGGTGTCGTTCTCACATCCAGTGGCAACTTTGCTCAGGGATTTGCTTATGCCGGTCGTCTGATGAATGTGCCGATTGCTGTGGTCATGCTCCGCGAAACCAGCCCGTACAAGGTTGATGCAACGCGAGATCATGGTGCGGAGGTCATCTATTGTGATGATGCTTTGGCACGTCAACCGATGGTCAACGAGATTGCCAAAGAACGCGGCATGATAGCCATTGATACGTGGGAAGAATATTGGATCACCGCAGGCCATGCATCTTTAGGTATTGAGATCGCTGAGGATGCGGATGGTCTTGAACAAGTCCTTGTCCCCGTATCATCAGGCGGCGTCGCGGCGGGCGTGTCTTGTGCGATCAAGCATATGCGACCTGATGTTAAAGTCATTGGCGTCCAGCCTGAGCACGCCAACGCGGCGTATGTTTCGCGTCAAAAAGGCGAGCCGACAGCGATTGATTATTGGGACAGTATCGCAGACGGCTTATCTGCACGTCGTCCCGGCGAACGCCCTTTCGCACATATTCAAGAATATCTCGACGATATTGTCCTCGTTTCAGAAGCAGATATTGGACGCGCATTTGAGGTCCTGCTGACACGCACCAAAATGCTCGGCGAAGCGGCAGGTGTCGTTGCCAGCGCAGCGTTCCTGGCCGACAAAGTAGATACGTCATTAAAGACTGTTGCTGCACTTACGGGTGGCAATCTTAGCAAAGACAGCATCGACAAGCTTAAAGCCCTCGCTGTACAATAATATCCAGATGTAGAAAAACCCGACCTAAGCCGGGCTTTTCCTCGGGACTAGCGGAGTCCAGATTCCGGTACCCTGGGGGATCTCAGGAGCCACCGCCTATCGCCGAACCGGCAACGGCCTCTCCAGGGGTTTTCTGTTTTAGCGCAGCACGGGCCAAGCATCGCGTCACCGCGACACGGACGCGGACATTATCGACGTACTCAACCAATGTCTCACCACGTAACCACTGATTGGTGTCATGAAACACGAGCGTCGCACCACGCTTTTGAATATCTTCTATCTGCGTCAAGCGTGATTCCTATTTTTGAACATATGGTACCCAGTCACCTTTGTGGGCTTGGTCGACATAGCGGGCAATCGCGCCAACACCAACTTGGCCCCAAATATTATTTTCTGGGACACGTGGACATGCAGCATCTGCTTTACTGACAACAAGTATCAGCGATAGAGCAATAATAAATGAATGGAAGATACGACTCATCATAACAGTCATTATTTAACACACTGAATTTCAGCATCTTGCTGAAAAGAGCGCTCATACCATGATGGCTCCACGTAAAGTGCCATCTTGTCCTCACCCGCTTTCTTCATGCGAAATGATGCTGTCTGGCCTTGGGCAAAGCGCATTTTGCGCTCAGATATCAGCTTCAAGCCATCGGGCTCAACGCGGAAAACCTTAAGCGTGCCCATACGAGGCCAGCGTTCGCCACGGTTAAAAATCTTAAACGTGGCAACACCGTTAACGCATAGACTTTTGATTTCAAGATTGACGGCACCCGCACCCGCCTGTGCCAGATTAATAGCCCACGTATCTTTAGCGATCTGCTGAGCATCAGAAACACTGGTATTAGCGATGAAGGTTGCGAAAACAAGTATCGATAAACAAAAATTCTTTAACACAATATATTCCTCAAAACAATGCAGCAGGTTTCTCCCGCTGATGTTTTGAGGTTATAGAGGCCACATCGCCAAAACGTATGACGACTGTGTAAAGGTTTGTTACGGAGTGTAAAAAAAGTGGTGATTTAAGCCTTAATTGCCGCCCACATCTTACCAATCATTTCATCAATATGTTCCTGGTCAATCCAACGGAAGACCCCGACGATATCAAGTTCCGGATCAATCCAGATCAGGTTTGAGCCTGCGCCCAATGCAAAGAAGCTTGTCTCGGGTGCACTTGGGTAATGTTCACCACCCGTATTAAGCCACCATAAAAACCCATAGGCATTATAGATATCAATGGGTGTCCGCATCGCCTGGACCCAATCTGCACTCAAAAGCTGCGTACCGTTCCAATTTCCTTCATTGGCGATCAACAGGCCAAAGCGAGCATGATCAAAGGTATCAATCCACATACCACCACCCCAATGGGTGCCGCCAGGAATAGACGTCATCTCTTTGCCATCAATGGTCACAACTGAATTCGCATAGCCATGCCACGTCCATTTATCTGATGCGCCAATCGGATCCATGATCCGTTCTTTAAGCACCTCAGCAAGGGGGCGTCTGAATACATGCAAAAGTGCCAGCGAGAATACGTTTACGCGAACATCATTGTATTCCCAGTAATCACCCGGTGCATGAAGAGGACGCTTCTCACCTTTACGGGAATTGTCAGATCCTGCACCAACGCCACGGTAATGATCCACCTGATCCGGCTTATCGAACAGCGTGCCTGTCCATTCACTTGTCTGCGTTAATAAATGACGCCACGTGATTTTACTATTTTGATCGCCTGAGAACTCAGCAATATCAATTGTCTCACATACCGGTGCATCAATATTCTTAATCAATCCATCATCTACAGCGAGACCTGCAAGAACAGCGAGATAGCTCTTTGCAATTGAGAACGTCATATCAATACGTGACGGATCACCCCAAGTGGCAGCAATCTCGCCGTGGCGCACCAACATACCAGCAGGTCCGCCGCGTGGCTTAAGAATACCTAAAAATTTGTTCCAAGGCTCAGGTTCAATCTGTGTCAGACCCGGTACACTACCCGAATCCTCAAGGTCACGGGGCCACGGGCTCTCATGAGCTTCGGCGAAAGCAATCGCTTGGCCAAGTTTTTCAGGATCAAACCCTACGTTTTCAGGTTTAGTTTGCGCCCAGGTTCCCTGACCATCAGCTGGTGGAAAGTGATTTTCAGAAGACAATGCGACGTTCCTTTGAAATGAATTTATATATTGAGTTTATATATGTGGTGTCTCGTTGCAAAATCTTCAAGCGTTCACAACTGTCCTATCATATGCTTTACTCGAATGCCGTGCAGCTTGGTGGAGTTAAATTCCTATGTCGTTATTTTTTAGAGTGCCATTCGTTCTTATATTTTTCAGCATCAGTATCTTGGCTGCGTCACAGCCACGTGCGGATGATTTGCGGTTCTTTAAGATTGCTTCGGGTTCACCCGGCGGCACTTATTTCCCTATTGCCTTGCTTATTGCCAAAGTGATTTCCAATCCACCGGGATCAAAGGGGTGCAATGAAGGTGGTAATTGTGGTATGAAGGATTTGACCGCTACAGCACAAAGCACGAAGGGCTCTGTCGCCAATGTTGACGCATTGCTGATGAAAACCTATCCCACAGCCATTGCACAATCCGATGTCGCCTACTGGGCTTATGCGGCATCAGGGCCTTTCCGGACCCGGAAACCCAATAAGCAATTATGCGTCACAAGTAGTCTCTACCCAGAAGATGTTCATCTCGTTGCTTCGCGTAGCGCGAATATTCCAGGTGTAGGCGCGTTGGCTGGGAAGCGTGTTGCATTAGGCGAACGGGAATCCGGTGCCTTACTCGGTGCGCAGTTAGTTGTCCGTGCATATGGTTTGCAAGAAGGCAAAGATTTTGCCGCGACACTCGTAAACTATTCTGATGCACAAGATTTGATCAAAAAGAATAAGCTGGATGCATTTGTCGCCGTCATAGGATATCCAAGCGAAGCGATTGAATTCATGATTCAACGCCAGGACATGCACTTGGTACCTATTGTTGGTGAAGGTCGCGACCGCCTTATTAAAGGCTCACCCTTTTATTCAGCATCAATTATTCCGCAGAGTGCCTACACAGGCCAAACCAGCGACATCCATACCGTTGCAGTTAATGCATTATGGGTTACGCGCGCAAATCTTGATCAAGGTTTTGTCTATCAACTCACAAAATTTTTTTGGTCGAACAAGCACGCCCGCTCAATCCTTGATGGTGGACACCCAAAAGGCAGCGAGATAACTTTAAAGACAGCCTTTAATCGCGTGCCTATTCCATTATGCTCAGGCGCACAGAAATATTATCAAGAGATCGGAATGCTTAAGTGACAAAAGCGAATGAACTTACCGCATCAGCGGCGCAGGCTGCCATCCGTGCTGGTGACCTTACATCAAGACAACTTATCGATGCCTGCCTAGACCATACGCAACAGCGAGATGACGATGTTGGTGCGTGGATTTATTTAAATCCTGAAATGGCGCGAGCGGCCGCAGATGAGGCCGACCGCATCATCAGCGCTGGCGAAGCAACAGGCCCATTGCACGGTATTCCTGTTGGCTTGAAGGACATTATTGATACCAAAGACATGCCGACAGAACAGGGTTCAGATTTGTTCAAAGGCCGCCGACCGGTCACTGATAGCACCATGACGCGCTTACTTCGCGACGCTGGTGCCATTATTATGGGTAAAACTGTCACGACAGAATACGCGCTAACGGCTGCAGGCAAGACCCGCAACCCTCACAACCCAGATCATACACCGGGCGGTTCGTCATCCGGTTCGGCTGCGGCTGTTGCAGACCAACAAATTCCACTATCCATTGGTTCGCAAACGGGTGGGTCCATGATCCGTCCTGCTTCTTTTTGTGGCGTACATGGCTTCAAGCCAACGTTTGGGACAATCTCACGCGCAGGTATGCATCCCTTAGCCCGCCCCCTTGATCATCCGGGGATATATGCCCGCTCTCTTGAGGATATCGCATTGATGGGTGATGTCTTGATGTCGAAGGATCCGCTTGATCTTGATATGCGTGGCCATCCAAAGGCAAACCTTGTTGAAGCTGTCTCAAAGGGCGCTGTCGAAACACCGCCACGTATTGCATTCGTCAAAGGACCAATGTGGGAAGCTGCCGAACCTTATATGGGTGCGCTATTTGAGGATATCGTTAAAAAACTCGGGAGCACTGCCCGCGAAGTGGAAATGGCTGGCATTTTTGATGATGCCCTCAATTGTCATAGCACGATCATGCTGGCAAACATCGTTGCGAACTTAGGTGACTATATCCGCGATACGCCCGACAAAGTACACAAAGAAACCATCCGCCGTGTTGCACAAGGTAATGGCATTGCCGCTGAAGATTACGTTAAAGCAATCGAGTTCAGTGACACGGTTGATGCAGCTGTCGATCATATGTTTGAGCATTGCGATGTCATCATCACGCCAGCAGCCCCTGGCGAAGCACCAAAACACGTTGAAGGCACGGGCAATGCGATCTTCCAAAAGTTATGGACATTAACAGGTGTTCCGACACTGACATTGCCAAAACTACAGGGACCAAATGGCTTGCCTATTGGCATTCAAGTGATTGGGCGGTTCGGACAAGATGCCACATTATTCAGAAATGCGATGTGGATTGAGAACGCCCTTTGACCCCAACGATCAATAAAAATCGGTTATGGTCATCACTGATGCAATTGGCCAAAATCGGCGCGACTGACAAGGGTGGCGTTTGCCGTGTCTCGTTAACGGATGTTGACCGACAGGCACGCGATCTGTTCTGTGAATGGGCACGCGAAGCTGGGTGCAGTATCCGTATTGACCGCATTGGTAATATCTTTGCCAGACGGGCAGGAACAGATCCGGACGCCCCATCTGTCATGACCGGTAGCCATCTGGACAGCCAACCCCTTGGCGGGAAGTTTGATGGTGCATTTGGCGTGATGGCAGGCCTGGAGGTCATTCGCGCACTTAACGACGCAAAAGCCAAAACGACCCATCCCATCGAGATCGTCGATTGGACAGACGAAGAAGGCGCGCGATTTGCTGCTGGATGTATTGGCTCTGGTGTCTTTGCCGGGATGCGTGATTTAAACGAGGCCCTTGCCCTGACTGATGCCGACGGCATGACGTTATCCGCCGCACTTGATGACATAGGTTATGCAGGCCCCGAAGAGATGGGCTCCACATCTATCAAAGCCTATTTTGAAGCCCACATTGAACAAGGTCCAATCCTCGAAGCAGAAAAGCTGCCTATTGGCGCTGTTTTAGGCGCACAGGGCCAAAGATGCTTTCTGGTCACCGTCACGGGCGAGGATGGGCATGCGGGCACCCTGCCCATGTTAAAGAGGCGCGACGCCTTTGTTGGCACTGCCAAGATGACCGTCGCCATCAATGCGCTTGCAACGACGTATGAGCCACACGCAGTAATCACCGTCGGCCACGTGCGTGTTCGTCCGAATTCTAGAAATACTATTCCAGGTCAAGTCATATGCAGTATCGACAGTCGCCATCCGGACGAAGCCACGCTGGCACAGATGGAAGCTGATATGACGTCAGCATGCCAACACGTCGCCGATGCTGATGGGCTTGAGGTGCATTTTGATGCCGTTACGAGAGCAACGCCCGTCGCGTTTGATCCCGCGTGCATCGATGCTGTCCGCAACGCCTGCAATCTGCGCCAAATTCGATTTATGGATATGCATTCAGGTGCAGGGCACGATGCCTGCAAGATCGCCAGCATCGCACCGACGGGGATGATCTTTGTGCCGTGTGAAGATGGCATCAGCCACAACGAGTTAGAAAATGCGACGCCCGAAGATACTGCGACAGGCGCCCAAGTCCTATTGGATGCGATGCTTGCGACAGCACGTTAAAGAACATCACGACTGATCAAGAATCAGGTGTGATCTTTTCCGTTACGTCTTCCATTTTCTGAGCAATTTGTTCGTACTGATATTCTGGAATGATGTAAGCCCAGCCGTCGGTCCGTGCTTTGATTTCGGCCGCTTGCTGTGCCGCTTTCGAGACCAGCGCATTCCCAACATACTCAGCATCTACTGTCATATATTGCGTGCCATCCTGGTGATAAATTTTCAGCATCACTTTGACGCCGTCAGCGCTCAGGAACGTGCCGCTATAAGCTTGAGCAAGGTCCAGATTAATATCGCTGATGCGACGCACATCATTCAGAACAAAATTGTTCAAAATGGCGGCTACGTTACGCGGGGCATATTCGCTTTTGAGCTTCAGGCCTTCGGGCATATTCGCAAACGCAAAACCACCCGTGACATCCTCTTTAGGGACAACTACAAGCTCGTCACCACCCGGTTGGGTCACGTCGACACGCACAATGTTTTCAGGCGGAATATTGACGATTTCACGCTTCAGCCAACCACGTGGCTCGACACCAATATCGACAAGGCCACGCACCAACCATGCCTGGTCTTCGCCAGGGCGGCGTACATACATGCCACCTGTCGTGGTCTCGGGTAAAAAGAAGTTTGCACGACCAACAACAAGCTCAGCAATTGTTTCACCCGCTGCATCCTTGAGGATGACCAACTGAGACTTGCCATTCTTTTTATAAGGGTCGCCCAACTGCAAGACATCGTGCCGTGCCGGTGAACTGGTCTTAGCTTCAAGCAACTCCATGTTCGACAACGAGAACACAACCTTGGAAACAAGGTTCCCATGAACTGGATAGTTGCCGCTTTCCTTGAGTCTCCAATGCTCGCCCACATGAACAAACGTCATTGTGGTGCCATCCTGAACCACGACAAGTTCAGCCACGGATTGAGCGTCGTCGACAAGACCCGGGAACAATTTCTGTCCCTCAAAACTTGATGTTTGGAAATCAACGCGGCTCGTCACGCCATATACCGCTGCAGCAACGCTGATAATTGCGACAATCAGAAGGCTAGAAACAATTCTTGGTGTCATGTCAGTTCCCCTGCGTTCAAGTTTCGCGGAGCCGGTAACGGCGCGCCCGACGGGCACGACCAACCAACAACCAGATTAAGGCAACCGCACCCAGCAACAGTGGGATTGCGGCAATATTAATGAACTTCAGTAACGCATCCAGATCATCAATGTCCTTGCGGAGTGAATACTGCACATCACGCAATTCTTTGCGAAGCGTGATCATCTGGCGGCGATACTCTTCAGCTTTGGCTTTGTCTTGAGGACCAATGATCAGCTCGCCCCCCGCCTGTTCGCGGTTAAGCAACTCAGCTAATTCTGTCTTAATTGTTTCAAGCTGCTTGGCGAGTTCTTGTTCTTTATCACGGAACTGACGCTCAGCTTCTTTCCGGACATCATCAACATATGTGAACGAACGGAAGGCTTGGGAGCGTGCCCGCAAGCTCATCAGAGCAGTGCCGCCACTCATGTTCTCAAGCGCGTTAACAGCAAAGTCAGCGTTGTTCGCAAAAGGCACATTAAATGTTTGGCTGAACAACTGGCGTGTTTCCATCCAAAATTGTTCGTGTAGCATATCTACGTCAGAAACAACAACCACACTGACATCTTTAGCCGCCGTCGTGATATGGGATTCAGATGTCGCGTCACCCGGTAGCGCGATCTGCCCCTCAGGTAATGGCGGCGGGCCATCAGGGAATGCTGTCGTTGGCTTCCCTATGACACGTGCGGCAAGCGTTCTGGTTTCGCCTGATGGTACATACTCGCGGAACAACCCAATTACGTCCGGGTTCGTGCGGACTTTGGCAACATCGATTTCCATGGACTGCGTGCCGGTCTGGATCAACGGCAACAGGGTGGTACCCTTGCCATCAATAGGCTTCAAGATACCAGGACTTGCGAAGGTAATTCGTTGTAAGTCAGCCGTAATCGCATCATCAGACTTAAAGTTGGCGGGCAGCATCGAAAGCCATGTGACGTAATCACTGACCGCTGTTTGACCACGCAGGTTAACGTTAACCCGGCGTGCTGTTTCCGTATCACCTAAGACCTTACCTGCAACAAGTTCGACACCCCAGCTGTTGAGGATTTTATCAAATCTTGAGGGACCCACATTGCCGCGTCCACGTGCCATCGCAACTTCGATTTCAGAGTTGGCATCGACATAAACCAATGCCTTGCCACCACGCAGTACGAATTGATCAATGCTATACATCAAATGATCACTGAGGCCCGTTGGATGCACGATCAACAAAGCGTCGACATCATCAGGAATACGTTTATCGGTGAGCGCGATTGTCGTGACATCAAAAAACTCACGCACTTGTTCAACGAACGCCCAGGCTTGCCCACCCTGAGTCCGCGGACCACCCGCAACAGGTAAGCTTGAAATAAGTCCTACCAACGGCTTCTTGTCGTTAGCGAGCTTAAACACCATTTTTGAAAGATCGTATTCCAGGAAGCTCTCACGCTCTGGGCTCAGATACGCAATCCGCTCCATATCGTCGACACTGTTGGTCGCGACCAAGCCATAATAACCAAGGTCGCCGGTGCTATCCAAAGGCACACCTTGCAAACCAAAGGCCACCGCGAGGTCTTCTTCATCTGTGAACGGTTCTGGATTATAAAGTTCCAGCTTGATCTTGCCGTCAGAGATATCGACATAACGCTCGAGCAATTCCCGGACACGGTCACCATATGTTGCGTGAGACGGGTTCAGCTCGACCAGACGTTTGGAAATAAACAAACGTACCGTGAGTGTCTCGTTGATGTCTTTGAGGATTTCACGTGTTCCATCAGAGAGCGTGAACAGTCTCTCTTCGGTCAGGTCAACTTCGAGGCCACGGAACGTTGTATTAGCAAAGATGTTAACCGCCATGAAAATGATGACAGCCAGAACACAGGAAATACCTGCAAGCTTTGAGCGATCCATTTGAGTGAATAATTTCATGATAGTTCCCTCATCGTCCCTTGTTTAGCTCTACGGCGATGACGTTCAAAAACAACCACATCACCATGAGCGAGCCAAAGAAGACCACATCTTTAATATCAATAACGCCTCGCGTCACCGCGTCAAAGTGGGTCAGGAAGCTCATCGACCGAAGCGCATCCACCAAGTATCCAGGCGCCCAACCTTGAAAGAAATTCAACACCAGCTGCGCACCCGACATGGTGAACAGAAAACATATCGTGGCTGAAATAATGAATGCGATGACCTGGTTCTTGGTAAGTGATGAAATGCATGAACTGATCGACAGGAATGCGCCCGCCATCACAAAGCTACCGATGTAGCTGGCCAGGATCACACCGTTATCAGGAGAGCCCAGCATGTTGACTGTGATCCACATGGGGAACGTCAGTGCTAACGCCAGTCCGCAAAATGCCCAAGCCGCCAGGAACTTTCCAAGTACGGCATCCAGCGTGGATACCGGCAGGGTCATCAGCAATTCAATAGTGCCGGACTTGCGCTCTTCAGCCCATAGCCGCATGCCAATTGCAGGGACTAGAAGCAGGAACAGCCAAGGATGGTAACCAAAGAACGAGACGAGGTCCGCATTTCCCCGGGTGAAGAAGCCGCCAACATAGAACGCAAATGCGCCTGTCAGAGCCAGAAATATAACGATGAAGACAAGGGCTAATGGTGTCGCGAAGTAGCCTTTAAACTCACGCTTGGCGATGATCAGCATATTACGCATTTGCTGTCTCCGTCTTAGCCGCAGCGCTTCCGCCCCGGGTGATTTCACGGAACACAGCGTCGAGCGCGCCTTTCTCAGTCTTGAGGTCGCTCACTGCATGACCTTTTTCTTTCAGCATCGCGGCAACTTCAGGCGCAATTGGCGCACCTGTTTTTGACGTCACGCTAAACAATGTCTGCGCATCAATGGATGTTGAGCGCTCTACCTGACCAACGCTTGTTAGGCTCGCCAAATCTTTGGCAATCTCATCAGCCGCTGCTGGAGATACTTTGATCTCAACAGCGTTATGCAGGGGAGAGCGCTTCAATAGATCTTCGGGCATTCCGTCGGCCAAAAGCTTGCCGCGCGCAATGATAACGGCGCGGGTACAGACGGCTTCGACTTCTTCAAGAATATGCGTTGAAATAATCACAGCCTTATCCGACGCCATTTGTTGGATAAGGGTGCGCACTTGATGCTTTTGGTTTGGATCAAGGCCATCGGTTGGTTCATCTAAGATAAGCACGGGCGGATTGTGCAAGATCGCCTGCGCAAGACCAACACGGCGCTTGAAGCCCTTCGATAAGGTCTCAATCGGTTGATCCATCACATCTGCGATTTCAACGCGTTCTATGACCTGGTCAATGGATGCGTTCCGTGCGATACCCGAAAGATTCCGGATATCTGCAATGAAGTTCAAAAACCCGCGCGGTGCCATATCACCATAACAAGGTGCACCCTCTGGCAAATAGCCGATCCGCTGTTTGACGCCTACCGGGTCACGCGTCACATCGATACCATCGACAGTCGCTGATCCCTCAGTTGGAGACAGAAAACCTGTGACCATTTTCATGGTTGTTGATTTACCCGCACCGTTGGGTCCCAAGAACCCTAAAACCTCGCCTTTGTTGACTGAAAGGTCGATCCCATCAACAGCTGTTAATGGACCAAAGCGTTTGGTTAAGTGCGAAAGCGCGATCATTTCCGCCATGCCTTCGAGCTCCTTAAAGTATCACGAATTTCGATAGATTTAGACCACCTAGGCGACGTTTCAAGTCTTACGGAAAGACTTTTTAGCGTCGCGCTTGGAGGACATAACATATTGACCCAAAAAGGAAAGAAGGTTCTATCCGTCGGATAAACCGATACTTACAGGATAGACTGTCCAGTTTTCTTCCAGTCAGCCAAAAACGCTGCCAATCCACTCTCTGTCAGCGGATGCTTAAACATCTGACGAAGCACACTTGGTGGCACCGTTGCTACACCTGCACCCATACGGGCAGAGGCCACAACGTGGATCGGATTACGGATCGATGCGACGAGGACTTCTGTCGGGAAATCATAATTGTCATAGATTTCACAGATTTCCTGGATCAGCTCCATACCATCCTGTCCGATGTCATCCAAACGACCTACAAACGGTGAAATATAAGCCGCACCTGCTTTTGCAGCCAAGATCGCCTGCGCCACCGAGAAACACAGCGTCACGTTGACGGATACGCCTTTGCTTGAAAGCGCATGGCACGCCTGAATACCAGCTTCGGTCAGCGGCACTTTAATGGTGACGTTGTCAGCGATAGCCAAAAGCTTCTCTGCTTCAGCCATCATGCCATCATAATCTGTTGCAGTAACTTCAGCTGAAACAGGGCCGTCAACGATGTCACAGATTTCTTTGATCGCTTCGGACATATCGCGACCAGATTTGGCGATCAGCGACGGGTTTGTTGTGACGCCATCCAGTAGGCCCAACGCGTTAAGTGCGCGGATTTCCTCGACGTCAGCAGTATCTACAAAAAATTTCATTGGTTTGGTTCCTCCCAGTTTCCGCATCATCAAGAACCCAGCGCCTGAAATCAAGCGCCCTGATGCTTCCGCAATTTACATTCTATTTTGTTGCCATGGTTGATTTAATAATCAATACCGATGAACTCTTAATGGGTGTGTTTATTATATTTTATCTATTAAGGTTTGTGCTGCGACCACTTTTAGATAAAAACCGCATTCCTTATATACTAAAACGCGATACCAAGACCATGACCGCTGTGCATCGTGCGTTAACCAAAATAGTATTATAGATGTGGATACATGACTGATACAAAAAAATTACGACTTTTCTCTTATAAGCTTACTCACGATTCTGGATTTGCACCGAATCCGTTTCATGACGTTTTAACATTAGCTACATGTAAACCTGGAATGCGTAGGACGAAAAACTTGGGGATTGGGTCGCTGGGTTTTCATCATTGTCGCTATCTCAAAGTGCACGACGTGTTGGTGTTAAAATCGATCGGGATGCTCTAATTTATTTCGGACAAATCAGCGAAATCAAAACACTTGGCAGTTATTATGACGATCCACAATTCAGCAAGAAAATTCCACCAGCTGGATGTACAAGTAACTCAGTTGAGTGTGCAGGCGACAATATTTACCGAGCCACCTCTGATGATTATGGAAACCTTAGTGCATATGAGCAAATGTCTTTTCTACATCATGGCTGCGATCTCAAGAACAATGATCTGAGCGGTAAGAATGCTCTAATATTTGGTGAGTTTTTTCTAGGACGAGCCGGTATTATCCTGCCTCCTAACCTAAACATCTCACGACCTAAAGGCCCCTCACAATTCGGTTACAAAACCAAGAATTCAAAAGAAATTGAAAAACTTATAAACTGGATACGCCGGGAATACCCGAATGGAGGACAGATAGGCTTACCTTGTCTGTTCGAAGATGATTTCTCATGCGGCGGATGCTCATGAGAATTATTTTATTGATAGTAATGTGCCTAGTTCGACTTTGGGGCAGGTTCCCAAGGCTGTGCGGGGCAGTCTGAGCTGTCGAAGCCTGAATACAGGCTTCTGACGGCACAGCTAAAACGATCGCCATCTTCACTGGTGGCCAGGAATGCAAACACACCCAACCAGACAAATAGAGTGACCGTGATGATGGTCTTGAATGCCGATGAAACTTTATCTTTTTCCAGGAATGTTTTGAGACGTGCGCGGTTTTTCGCAAACGTCTCCATGACCCACACAATCATACGGAAAGGTTGACGCAGGTAAGCGATCAGCCACTTTTTGTATTTTTCTTTGTTCATGATCGATCAAATGGCAATGGAGAAGCGCGCCCTGTGATAAGGTACGATGTATAAAAGCTTAGGCTTCACACATTTTAAAGGAACAGGAATTTCTGTTAGCTATCTTCGACATCTTTATCACTGCGAAGTTCTTCGTACACGCCATATATGGCCAGCGCGCTTACAATCACCACAATAACCGCAAAAGGCATTTGACCGATGGATTTTGCCAGTCCGCCTACAAACAGTAAGAAAATTCCAAGCCCAAGTATGGCTGTTATTTTTTTATCCATTGGTTTCCACCTTTTCCTTTAAATCACTATGCCATATGCGGCGTAATGTATCGCTATTTCATTCACTATCAGCGTTCTGAACTTGCTGGGTCAGCCACTGTGCTGTTCGCAGCAATTGCGCGTCACCGCCCTTTTTACCGATCAGTTGAACGCCTAGCGGCATTCCCGCTTCGCCGTTCATCAAAGGCAAGGTCACAGCGGGCAGACCAGTAAACGTCCACAACGTGCAAAATGCAGGACTACCCGTGCTTTCTAAACCAACAGGCGCTTCGCCCGGTGTCGCAGGGGTCAGAATGGCATCATATTTATTGAGTGCGTCATCAAGACCCCGCTCAAACTCGACCATACGCTCAAGGCCAATATTGTAATCGACAGCCGAGACTTTGCGCCCACGTTCAATCATTTCCGTGAGTTGCGAGCTAAACTGATCAGCGGCGCGGACATAATCTCTGGCAAAATTCTTTGCCAAATCCGCTTCTATAATGGTTTGCTGCCAGTCAAAAATCTCGTTGTAGACTTCAGCCAATTCAACCGTATCAACACGATCTTCGAGAAATTCTGTCAGTTCGTTAAATGCCGCCTTTGTCCCCTCTTCGGCCTGATCCCATGCCGGCGTTTGCATGAACGCCAGTTTGGGTGGCATCGGCGGCTCTTGGCGTGCGGATTGCAAAAGCCTAGGCGTTGCTTGCGGGCGCGTATAGGTATCTGCCGCATCAAACCCCATCATGACCTCAGCCATCAATGCTGCGTCATCCAGTGATCTTGCAAAAACGCCCGGCTGATCTAAAGGTGGCGACTGCCTGAGCATGCCGCTCCTGGAAATCGTTCCAAACGACGGCTTATAGCCGACAACACCACAAAAAGACGCAGGGCGTATGGTTGACCCATTCGTCTGCGTCCCAAGTGCCAAGGGCACCATCATTGACGCAACGGCAGCGGCAGAACCGCTGGATGACCCACCCGGGGTCCGCGTTGCATCGTGTGGATTGGTTGTCTTACCCGGCGCATAAACAGCAAATTCGGTGGTGACCGTTTTCCCTAAGATAACAGCCCCCGCTGCCCGCAACTTTGCGACGGCTGTCGCATCCTCCATCGGTGTCCGATCTGCATAGATCGGTGAGCCGTACTCGGTCGGGTAATCTGAAGTATCGATGATATCTTTGATACCAATCGGCACACCATTGAGAGGGCCTGTGGTTTTCCCGTCATACCGCAATTGATCCGCAGCACGCGCCTGCGCCATGGCATGATCAGGATCAAGGTGCGTCCACGCCTTAACGGTCGGCTCAAATTCGTCGATCCGCTTTAGGCATGCCGCGACGAGTTCCTCTGACTTGAGTTCCCCGTCACGTATTGCCCGCGCTGCATCTGCAGCACCAAGGGTGCACGCACTATCCATGATACTTACCTAACCTTTGGTTCAACCTGGGCCAAACAAGACTTCTGGCAACCAAAGCGCCAATCCAGGGAAGTTGTACAACAGGACCATCATGAAGATCACGATCAGGAGGTACGGCATAATCCCGGCGAAAATGTCCATCAATTGAACATGTGGCGGCGCAACGCCCTTCAGATAATACGCTGCCATCGCCATCGGCGGTGTCAGGAATGACGTCTGTAGGTTAAGAGCCACCAACATCGCGAAGAACAACGGGTCAACATTGAAATGATCCAGCAGTGGCAAGAAAATTGGCACGAAAATAATAATTATCTCTGTCCATTCGAGCGGCCAACCAAGAAGGAAGATCGTTGCTTGCGCCAGGATCAAGAAGCCAACAGTCCCGACATCAAGATGCAAAAACCAATCTTTGATAATGTCGTGTCCACCCAGATACGAGAATACTGCAGCAAACGTCCATGAACCCACAAACAACCAACATACCATCGCTGATGTCTTCGCCGTCAGATAAACAGCCTCTTTAAGGCGCGTCCACGTTAATGAGCGATACAGGACAGCCAACACAAGGCCACCCGCGGCACCAACGGCCGCAGCCTCAGCAGGTGTCGCAAACCCCATCAGGATCGCACCCAACACAGACGTGATAAGAACAGCCAACGGTAAAAATGACGTCACGAGCTCATAGAGGATCGTGCTCATCTTGATATCGACGACTTCTGGTTTAGGTGCCAGCTTAGGATTGATTGACGCCCGCGTGACAACATAAATCATGTAGAAGCCCGCCAACATTAAGCCTGGGATCATCGCCGCTGCGTAGAGACGTAACGGTGAAATCTGGGCAATAGCCGCATAAACAATCAGCATGATGGATGGTGGGATCAGAATGCCTAAGCAACCACCCGCGCAGATAACGCCAGATGCAAACCTCACGTCGTACTTCTTTTCCAACATTGCCGGGAACGCAAGCATGCCCATCAATGTGACCACAGCACCAATGATACCGGTCGCTGTCGCAAACACGGTACATGTCGCCAATGCAGCAACCGCCATAGAGCCTGGCAAATTCCGCGCGGCAAGCTGGAAGCTGAAGAACAACCTGTTCACGATGTTGGCACGTTCCACCACGTACCCCATAAATAAGAATAGTGGGACGGCCACCAGTACGTCATTCGACATCACTGAAAACGTGTTAGAGACAAAAAGATCGAATATTCGATTGTCGAATATTGTCTTCATCCGCATGGGATCAAAATACGCGTAATAGCCAAAACCAAGGCCCATAGCGATCAACGTAAATGCAATTGGGAAGCCCAGAAGCACAACAAAGATGAACAGCCCCAGCATCATAAGGGCGATTTGTGGATCAGTCATCGAGATGTCTCCGGCTTAGGATTCGTAAGATCTTCTTTTTCATGTAAAAGCATCGTCTCAGTTTCCTGAACGTCATGGAGGCGTGCCGGCCAATAGCCGTTCTTCATGCACTGCACACAACGTACGGTTTCAGCGATACCTTGTAGCAACACAAGAGTACCCGCTATTGGAATAAGTGTTTTAAAGAAATAAATCTGAATACGCGCGGGGCTGGACCAGCTGACTTCTTTATAGAACCAAGCATCAGAAGCGTAACCATAACCATAATAAATGAGGCATATAGCCCCTGGCATTAGAAATAAGATGAAGAGAACAAAATCAACGCCTGCCTGCCATTTAAGCGGCATTAAGCGATAGAGCACGTCACCTCGCACATGCGCATCCTGTGATAATGCATACGCCCCGGCCATCATGAACAAAGCCCCATACATCTGAACACTCATATCGAATGCCCAAACGGTCGGACTGTTCAGCGCGTAACGAACAAACACTTCATAACAGGTCGAGAGTGTCAGAATCATAATGCACCAGGCAAAAGTCTTTCCACACCAAGCACTGAGACTATCGATAAAATACAGGATACGGATCATGCCCACTACCTCAACTCAAATGGAATAAAATTCACGGGAAAGGCGGTGCCTGAAATTGGCACCGCCCCCGTATGCAACAAATGTGTTTTAGAGCTTACCGAAGTAATGCTCGTATGCACCGCGGTAATCAGGTGCATTGTTGAGCGAGTAAGCACCGTGGCGCTTTGCCCAAGCCATTTGTGAATCGATGACTTTCTTGAAGAATGGGTCTTCATTGCTGATCCGTGCAACAACTTTGTCCCAAGCAACAAGCTGGTCTTTCATCACTGAATCAGGTGTTCGGTGAACGTTCACACCATGCTTCGTTTTGAGGTCAACCAGAGAGTTAGAATAACGTTCCATAGCTTTCCATGCCATGTCTGAAGACGCTGCTTCAGCAGCATATTCAAGGATAGAACGCTGCTCTTCAGCAAGGTTTTCATAGAGTGTCTTGTTGAAGATAACTTCAAAGCACTCTTGTGACTGGTGGAATGAACCCAAGTGATAATGCTTGGAAACATCCTGCATACCGAAGTCGCTATCAGATGTTGGGTTGTTGAATTCAGCAGCGTCGATAAGGCCTGACTTCATCGCAGGCTGAATTTCACCACCTGGAAGCTGAACAACAGACATACCCATTTCTTGTAGAACGTCTGCAGCAAGACCAACGGTACGATATTTAAGACCCTTCATCTGTGATGAATCTTTGATCTCTTCTTTAAACCAACCAAGTGGCTGAGCAGGCATTGGGCCTGTGAAGAAACCAACGAGATCAAGGCGAAGCTTGTCATGCATGAGTTCGTAGTAGAGGTCCTTACCACCACCATACTGAATCCAACCCATCATTTCGTTCGCGCTCCAGCCGAAGCAAGGGCCAGTACCGAACAATGATGCGACAGGTGACTTAGAATACCAGTACGCAGTAACCATGTGCGCACCATCTAGCACACCCTTGTGCACAGCAGTTTGCATTTCAGCTGTCTTAACAACAGCGCCAACACCCAACAGATCGATTTTCATCGCGCCGCCGGACATTTTGTTAACACGGTTCACATAATCTTGAGCCATCTCAAGGAAGATGCCGCCGCCCCAAGCCGCTTGGACTTTAAGGGTGGTTGCCGCCTTGGCGATATGCGGTGCTACAACAGTAGCTGCCGCTGCGCCCGTTGCTGCAAGGGCTGAGCCCTTGAGGAACTTACGACGCGTAACAGTTTCAGTTTTCTTGGACATTAATTGTCTCCCAAAGTTTCATTCGACCCTAAGTGGCATGCAATAATATGACACGCGCTTAGGCTGTTTTACGAAGAACCAAACTAGATCGGTTCTCCCTGTTTAAGGTCTATTCTCAAGCCTATTTTAATGCAGGCGTTCAAAGGGGACCCAACCCATTTTTCAGTTACCACTCGGGTATCTGAAATTCTTTTTTTAAATGTCAAGGTACCTCCATGACATCCAGTCGTCAACGCAAACTCATTCAAAGCATATACGCTAAGCGACGCGATCACCGGGCTCTTTACCCGCAAATATAGCGTCGAGATTATCTAATGCACGGTAGCCCATACCCACACGGGTTTCTTTCGTCGCACTCCCGATGTGCGGCAATAAAAACACATTGTCGAGTTCACGATATCCCGGATGAATATTGCTTGGTTCACCGTTAAATACATCAAGTCCTACAGCAAAGATCTTGCCTGATTTCAACGCATTAATAAGTGCATCGTCATCAACAACACCGCCACGGCTGGTATTTATGACAACAGCACCATCAGGCAACAGCGCGATACGTTCAGCGTTCAACAATCCCTTGGTCTCAGCTGTCGCTGGACAATGGATCGACAAGACGTCCGCGCTCGCAAGGAGACTGTCGACGTTGTCATGGAAAGTGGCGCCTGCTTCGAGATCGCCTGATAAACGACTGCGGTTATAATAATGAATATCCATGTCGAAACCACGTGCTCGTGCAGCGGTCACACGACCAACACGACCCATACCAATGACGCCGAAACGCTTTCCGGTAACCTGGGTACCAACCATGAATGATGGGCTCCAGTCTCTCCACGCCTGAGCACGGACCATACGGTCACCTTCTGATCCACGGCGAGCGGCGCCAAGCATCAATAAAATAGCCGTTTCAGCTGTGGCGTCTGAAAGTACATCAGGCGTATTGGTGACGATAATGCCACGTGCCTTCGCCGCCTCAATATCAACGTGATCGTAGCCGACCGAGAAATTAGCAATCGCCTTTACCCGATCTGACAACTTCCCAATGACATCAGCACTTAAATGCTCAGAATGACATGGCAAGATCGCATCCACTTGTGCTGACAGTTCAATCAACTGTTCTGACGTGTAAAGCGTATCATCAGTATTAAGGATGGCGTTATAATCACGCGCGAGTCGGGCTTCGACCGCTGGTGGGAGCTTGCGCCCTACTAAAATTGTTGGTTTATCTGACATTTCCTACCCCGGCATTTTTCGATCATAAGCTTTAAGCCTCGTCGAATGAACTCGACATTCGCATACTCATAGAACTTTAATTACCGCCAATTATGCAACTCTTTAGTGAACAAATGGCACAAAAGAAGCGCTTCCTGAATTCAAGGCACAAACCTTTAATCTCTTTCAAGGATCAATACGATAGAGGTTGTTAAGTTCCCTCGGCTTCACCACGTCGTCCGACAGGCACGTCACGATAAACGCCAACGCCAATCACAAGCCCAAAGCCAATCATCAACGTCAGCATGACAGTGCCACCATAACTGACAAGCGGCAGAGGTACGCCGACGACGGGAATAAGACCGGTCACCATTGCAATGTTGATAAACACATAGAAGAAGAACGTCGATGTGATACCGCTAGCAACCAACCGGCCGAATTGATTCCGTGAACGTGCCGCAATAATCATCCCGTAAGTCAGGATCAGTGCATAAAGAATGATGAGGGCAAGACCGCCCGCTAATCCGAACTCTTCCGCAAGCATTGTAAAGATGAAGTCAGTCTGCATCTCAGGCAAAAAGTGCAAGTGACTTTGCGGTCCTTGCATGAACCCCTTGCCCATCAAGCCGCCAGAACCCAAAGCTATTTTTGACTGAATAATATGATATCCGGCACCCAAAGGATCTGTCTCAGGGTTGAGGAACGTGAGAACCCGCTTCTTTTGGTACTCATGTAAGAATTGCCAGGCAATCGGCGCAGCGGCCAAGCCTGCAATACCCACGACAACAAACTTCCATAATCGTACCCCCGCAAGGAACAATACGACGGCACCCGTCAAGGCGACCATGATCGCGGTGCCAAGATCAGGTTGGCGCAATATAAGAACTGTCGGCGCTACGGTTAACATGATCGGCACAAACAGTCGGGAAATACGTCCTATATCCTCGATTGCGCTCGCGTTGTAATAACGTGCTAAAGCCAAAATCAGGAAAATCTTCATCAATTCTGATGGCTGAATATTTACAAAACCCAGTGAAATCCAACGCTGCGCGCCCATACCAACATGGCCTGCGACTTCAACGGCGACAAGCAATGCCAAAGCCAGGAAATAGAGCGCATAAGCATACCTCAACCAAATCCTGATATTGATTGTCGCGACAACAATCATGATGCCGAACGCAACACCAAACCGGACGATCTGTCGTTTTGCCCACGGATCTATATTGCCGCCCGCGGCCGAGAACAACATCGCAAAGCCGACACCGGCAACCATCACAATCAAGATAACCAACAGCCAATTAATCGAGATCAGCTTGTGGCCCAAAGTGAGCTCAGGTGTACTAAGGCCAGATCGCATTATGTCTGCCCTCCTTCATCTTGAGCAATCGTTGTCGGTCGCTCGACATCTTCTTCTGCACGTGTATCCGTCGTCGTATTTTGTTGTGGTGCTGCCCCTGCGATACCAGCACCTGGTCCCGCCGAGTTTCGTCGATACGCTTCTGCCATGACATCACTTGCAATAGGTGCCGCGACGGATGAGCCGCCACCGCCATGCTCAACGACAACTGAAATCGCATAGCGCGGGTTATCAACCGGCGCGAAGCCAACAAACAACGCATGGTCGCGATGCTTCCACGGCATATCTTTATTCTTGCGGACGCCTGCATCACGTTCAGCTTTGGTAATGCGTCGGACTTGAACCGTACCTGTCTTACCTGCCATCGGAAATTCTTCAATCCCGGTTGCGGAACGTCTCGCCGTTCCTCTGGGATGGTTCACAACGCGGTTCATAGCATCAGTGACCAACTTCAGATGACCTGGCGGTATGTTTAAAGAAGGGACGTCTATGGATTGTGTTTTCTCCGTCACCGAGGTCCCCACTGAGCGGGTCAAATGAGGCACAATTGCGCGCCCACCATTCGCGAGGCGCGCTGTCATCAACGCCATCTGTAGCGGCGTCAAAAGAACAAATCCTTGTCCAATACCGGCAATCACCGTTTCACCTTGATGCCAAGGCTGATCGCGTGCCGCACGTTTCCAGCCGCGGGTTGGTATAAGCCCGCCCTGCTCGCCCGGAAGATCAATACCACTTGCACTGTTCAATCCAAACTTACGCGCCATCGCAGCAATACGGTCGATACCTGTTCGTTTCGCGATCTCATAAAAATAAACATCGCAACTTTCAGTAATAGCCTCAGTCCCATCGACAAATCCATGGCCATGTCGCTTCCAACAGTGGAATTTGGCGTCGCCTAGTTCGTATTCACCTGAGCAGAAGATTTTATGACTGGGTGTGACCACGCCCTTTTCGAGGGCTGCCAGCAACACAACCATCTTGAAAATTGATCCTGGCGGATAAACACCAGCAATAGATTTGTTGATCAGAGGAGAGCGTTCATTATTGACCAGCGCCTTCCATTCTTTAGTGCTTAACCCGCGGTTGAAATCATTGGAGTCGTAGCTTGGCTTCGAGACCATCGCCAGCACATCACCACTGCGGACATCCATCACAACCACGGATGCACTTTCTTCGCCCAAGCGCTTTGCAATATATTCCTGCAGACCCATATCCAGCGTCAGCATGACCTCGGCACCTGGCTGACCTTCGCGGCGCGAAAGCTCGCGGATCATCCTGCCAAATGCATTCACTTCAACTTCTGAACTGCCGCCTGTGCCGCGCATCTTAAGGTCATGGACTTTCTCAATACCGGCGCGACCAACACGAAACCCGGGCAACTTTAAAAGCGGGTCATTGTCCAAATCTTTTTCAGAAACCGACGCGACGTACCCCAAAACGTGAGCGACCTGCGGTCCAAATGGATAATGCCTCGACCGACCAACATCAATCATCAAGCCAGGCAAATCGGGCGCATTAATCTCAAGCCGAGCAACCTCGGGCCAGTTCAAGTTTTCTTTGAGTGTCACCGGCACAAATGCGCGGTTACGGCGAACCTCGCGCACAATGCGGCGTCGATCGCCCTCACCTAATGTGACGATCTTTTGGACATGCTCGAGCACTTGCTCAATGTCGTTACCCTTCACATCTTCAGGGACCAACTGTAGCCGATAGTTTTGCTGGTTCTCAGCCAATGGCACGCCAAACCGGTCAACAACGCGGCCCCGCGGTGGTGCTAACAAACGCAAGTTGATGCGGTTCTCGTCTGCCAAGGTCGCGTAACGATCCGCCTCGACCACTTGAAGATAATACAAACGTCCCACCAACGCCGTCAGCAAGACCGCCTGACCACCTGCTAAAATCGCGGCGCGGCGACTAAATACTTTATGGCGATCAGGATCACGGTTCATCTTAATCTACCTGCAAAAATGCGAGTTGCCAGCGTGTGAACAACCACGCCAAAAACGGGAACACGGCAGCGGTCAGGCCAAACTGATATATCGCCGAACGCGCATGCACCAGATCACCCACAAAGATCGAAAGCAAAAACCATTCAAGCGTCAACGCACCGCCCGCAACCATCATGAAGCCAAGCCACACGATAATGAACGATTTTCCAAAGAAGAACGAGCGCTGCGCCAGCGCTGCACCCAACACAACGAGAAAGATAAGTGCGCTGACCCCAACCGGAAGGCCCGACAAAAAGTCATGTAAAATGCCAATAAGAAAAACCGCAGCCGCTGGCATGAGGTCAGGTCGATAAACCGCCCAAAAATAAATACCAATAAGTGGCAGCAAAGGGGCAACTTGAGCAAAACCTGGAATATGGAATGGAATAGCATTGATGACGAGAAGCATGAGCGTCAATGCGAACGGTGTAAGGTCTCGAGCGAAGCGATCAACGCGGTGCCAAAAGGACGGCTTCATCGACCTTCCCCTATTTCACTTTGTTGCCGCGACCGGCCTTAAACTCGATGATACCATCAAGTCCATAGTCTAGCACTTGGACAACTTCAAGTCGGGCAGGATCAACAAACGGCTCAACTTCAATGCCTGCTTCACCAACAGCAGCCACAATGCCAACAGGGATACCAGGCGGCAGAGCGCCACCATGTCCGGATGTAACGATCCGGTCACCTGGCGCTGCCACGACGTCAGGCGGCAAATGCACAAGACGCAATGTCTCACCGTTGGTACCAGCAACCACGCCACGCACGCGTGAACTTTCGATCACAACAGGGACGCGCGAGTTTAAATCCGCAAGCAAAAGTAACCGTGATGATCGCAAACCAACTTCCTGGACACGCCCAATCAATCCGGCACCCGTAATCACGGCTTGGCCTTTTCGAACGCCCTCACGTGAGCCGGCGCTCAAAATCATCGTTCGGGCAAAGGCACCACCAGAGTCACCAATAACACGCGCGGAAACTGTCTCCGTACCAACAGCGGGTACAAAATTCAAAAGATCGCGAAGGGCTTTATTTTCTGTCTCGAGCTTTCTCGCAATCGCCTGCCATTGCAGCAAATGATCTTGTGCGATGCGGAGGCGTGCATTCTCTTCACGAAGCGCCAGCAGCGACTTCCCCTCACCAACAGCGTCATGAATGTAATCAAGTGGACGCGATACAGCGTCGAGGATAGGGGCAATCGCATCCGTGACCTGCGCACGTGCGCGCTCAAATGCCGCTGGCTCCATCTTACCAACAAGCATCAGCGCAGCAGCTGCGACAATCAGTCCAATGTACGCAAATTTTTGCGCAAAAGTCCGGACAGGCGCTGCAATACGGCTTATGGAACGTTCGCGGTCGTTCAACCTATGTCACCCAGTCTTTGCGTTATTGCCCAGGCCAATATGACCGAACCGCAAAGATCGCTCGGTCAAATTGACAAATTGACCCTGCATCAGCGTCCTTGAATTACAGGAGCGCCTCAATACATGGTCGTCAGCACGTCTTTCAGACGTTTCATTTCCTCAAGCGCACGGCCTGTGCCCAGCACCACACAGCTTAGAGGATCGTCAGCAATCGATACGGGTAGCCCCGTCGAATGCCGCAGTACAAAATCAATATTCCCAAGCAGCGCACCACCACCGGTGAGCACGATACCTTTATCAACAATATCAGCTGCAAGTTCTGGCGCTGTATGCTCAAGCGCGACTTTGACCGCTTCGATGATTGCACCAACCGGCTCGGCCAAACTCTCGGCGATTTGACGCTCAGAGATCACGAGTTCCTTCGGCACGCCGTTCATCAAGTCACGGCCTTTAATTTCCATGGTCCGACCATCACCATCATCAGGTGGGCATGCGGAACCAATTTCTTCTTTAATACGCGCTGCAGATCCTTCACCGACCAGCAGGTTATGGTTACGCCGGATGTAAGCTATGATGGCTTCGTCCATCTTGTCGCCACCGACACGTACCGAGCGCGAATAAACAATGCCACCCAAAGACAGGACAGCAACCTCAGTTGTACCACCACCGATATCAACCACCATCGAGCCCGTAGGCTCAGTGACAGGCAGGCCAGCACCGATCGCAGCAGCCATAGGCTCTTCAATCAAATAGACTTTACGTGCGCCGGCACTTTCAGCACTTTCCTGAATGGCACGACGTTCAACCGCAGTCGAACCAGATGGCACACAAACAACCACAAGCGGGCTCGCAAACGTACGGCGATTATGCACTTTGCGGATGAAGTATTTGATCATCTCTTCGGCGACTTCAAAGTCGGCAATCACACCGTCACGAAGCGGGCGGATAGCGCGGATATTACCCGGCGTACGACCCAGCATTTGCTTGGCTTCTTCACCAACCGCAAGCACTTGCTTTTTGCCTTTAACTTCGGCGATGGCGACCACAGATGGTTCGTTCAGAACGATCCCGCGGCCCTTCACATAGACCAGCGTGTTCGCGGTCCCTAAGTCAATCGCCATATCGGCGGAGAGAAATCCGAATAATCTCGATAACATAGGCTCAAAAATCCAATACAGCAGTGTGGTTCAACATCTGTCGACACTCTGCACTTATATTAAGCAGAGAGCGAAATTGCTAGGCCGAAAGCGCGTCCGGCGCGGTTTTTTTGGCGTTTAACCAATAGTTTGTTCAATGCCATAATATAAGCGCGACAACTGGCAACAAGTGTATCTGTGTCTGCGGCCATACCATTAACGGTGCGACCGCCCTCTTCAAGTCGTACTGAAACTTCGGCTTGCGCGTCTGTGCCTTGGGTCACAGCATGGACTTGATAGAGCTGTAAATTCGCCTCATGAGGCATCAAAGCCTTGATACAGTTGAAAGCTGCATCGACCGGGCCATCTCCTGTCGCATCATAAGAACACTCAGAGCCCGATATCTTTAGCGTCATTGAAGCGTTCGGTGGATTGTGAACGGTACCACATTTCACTTCAAGAGAGACCAATTGAATGGTGTCATCGTCGCCAACAACCTGATCATCGATCAGTGCAATGATATCTTCGTCAAACATCTCTTTTTTGAGGTCTGCGAGGTCTTTAAAGCGCTTAAACGCCGATTGTAGCGCGTTATCACCTAAATCATAGCCTAAGTCGCGAGCTCTTTCGCGAAATGCATGACGACCAGAATGTTTACCCAAAACGATGTTGGACTTGGTCAATCCAACCGATTCTGGGGTCATGATCTCATACGTTTCGGCGTTCTTAAGCACGCCGTCCTGGTGGATACCGCTTTCATGAGCAAATGCGTTGGCACCGACAATAGCTTTATTCGGCTGCACAGCGAGTCCCGTGATTCCTGACAAAAAACGTGACGCCTTCATGATTTGCGTCGTGTCGATACCTGTATGGTACGGCATCACATCGGCGCGCGTTTTCAGCGCCATAACAATTTCTTCCATCGCTGCGTTACCCGCCCGCTCGCCAATGCCGTTGATGGTGCATTCGATCTGGCGTGCGCCGACCGCAACAGCCGCAAGTGAGTTTGCAACCCCCAGGCCCAAATCATTATGGCAATGTACAGAAATGACCGCCTTATCAATGTTCGGCACCCGATTCATCAGCATTTCGATCAATGATGCGAACTCGGTCGGTATCGCATAGCCAACCGTATCAGGAATGTTAATCGTTCCTGCACCCGCAGTAATCGCACTTTCGACACAGCGGCAAAGGAAATCATGTTCGGTTCTGGACCCGTCTTCAGGGGACCATTCAACATCATCCGTGTGCTGGCGCGCATGCTTAATGCTGGCGACCATCGCGTCATGAACGTCGTCGGGTTCCATCTGCAGCTTGTATTTCATATGCAATGGCGATGTCGAAAGGAATGTATGAATGCGTTTGCGCTCGGCAGGCTTCAAGGCCTCGGCAGCGCGGTCGATATCGCCCTTCGTGGCGCGCGATAATCCGCAAATGACAGTCCCCTTAACAGTGCTCGCAATCGCGCTCACGGCTTCGAAGTCACCTTCCGAGGCAATCGGGAACCCAGCTTCGATCACATCGACACCCATCCCAGCCAGAATTTCTGCAATGCGAAGTTTCTCGCCAAGGTTCATTGAGCAGCCCGGCGACTGCTCGCCATCGCGCAACGTTGTATCGAATATAATGACCCGGTCTTTATCGCTCATTTCGGCCCTCAAATATCTAATCCCTTTCCTGATCCAGGAAAGGTCCGTCTACGGACAATCTCATGAAGGGGTTTCCATAAGCTTAACACCCAAAAATACAAGAAAAAGGCGGATTTGGTGCAATACCTGCCCTTTTACGTTCTCTATACGCATACAACACAAATGAAAACGGACAACCAGAGATGAAATATTGATCCGAGCGCCCCTTCTCCCTCGGGAGAAGGTCAGGATGAGGGGTTTATCATTTACAAAGAACCCATACCGCTTATGCGGCACGACCCCTCACCCGGCGCTGCGCGCCATCCTCTCCCCAGGGAGAGGGGACACAAAAAAGCGGCCCTCAGTTTCCCAAGGGCCGCTTTCGTAGACTTATGTGAAAGGCGAAATTAGTTCTTCGTCTTATCAACCAGCTGGTTTTCAGCAATCCATGGCATCATGCCACGGAGTTTTTCTCCGACAACCTCAACACCGTGTTCAGCAGCCAAACGGCGTGATGCCTTAAAGCTTGCCTGACCGGTAACGTTCTCAGACATGAAGTCGCGTACAAAGCGGCCCGTTTGAATGTCTGTCAGAATGTCTTTCATACGTGCCTTGGTGTCCGCATCAATGACGCGTGGGCCAGAAACGTAGTCACCGTATTCCGCCGTGTTGGAAACCGAGTAACGCATGTTGGCGATACCACCTTCATAGATCAGATCAACGATCAGCTTTACCTCGTGGCAGCACTCAAAGTATGCCATCTCAGGTGCGTAACCTGCTTCGACGAGCGTCTCGTAACCCGCCATGATAAGGTGTGATAGACCACCACAAAGAACAGCCTGTTCACCAAATAGGTCAGTCTCGCACTCTTCTTTGAATGTTGTTTCGATAATGCCTGAACGTCCGCCGCCAACGCCAGATGCGTATGACAGTGCAACTTCAAGGGCATTACCCGTCGCGTCCTGATGAACAGCAACGAGGCAAGGCACGCCAGCGCCACGCTGGTATTCAGAACGCACCGTATGACCAGGGCCTTTAGGCGCGATCATGAAGACGTCGAGATCAGCGCGCGGCTCGATCAACTGGAAGTGCACGTTAAGGCCGTGCGCAAATGCAATTGCTGCACCCTGCTTCATATTCGGCTCAAGATGATCGCGGTAAAGTGCTGCCTGACCTTCGTCCGGCGTCAACACCATAACAACGTCAGCCCATTTCGCAGCGTCAGCTGCGGACATGACTTTGACACCTTCGGCTTCAGCCTTAGCAGCGCTGGTTGAACCATCACGAAGGGCAACGACAACTTCTTTAACACCACTGTCACGCAGGTTAAGGGTGTGGGCATGGCCTTGGCTACCATAGCCGACAACGGCAACTTTTTTGCCTTTGATCAAGTTAACGTCGGCATCACGATCATAATAAACTCGCATTTTTCTCTCCCATGAGATCTTTGATTGGTCTTCAAATATCGAACGAAAATTGAATTTTATTGGGGCCTTTTACAGCGATGAGGTGCCTCGGGCAATGGCGGCGATACCAGTTCTTGAAATATCCGCTAATCCAAGCGGACGCATTAACTCGATAAATGCGTTCAATTTACCCGTATCCCCAACGATTTCGAAGACGAAACTCTCGTTTGTACTATCGACGACACGCGCCCTGAAGATATCCGCAATACGCAGGCTTTCTACACGTTGATCACCTGTAGATACGACTTTAACCAGCGCCAGTTCACGGTCCACGTGAGGACCTTCAAGCGTGAGGTCACTGACCCGGTGGATCGGCACGAGGCGACCCAACTGGGCTTTGATCTGCTCAATGATCATTTCAGTACCGGATGTGACAACGGTAATCCGCGATAGGTTTCTGGCATCATCGATTTCAGCCACAGTCAGGCTTTCGATGTTATAGCCGCGGCCTGAAAACAGGCCGATGACCCGTGCCAATACGCCGGGTTCGTTATCCACCAATACTGAGATTGTATGAAAGTTTACGGTTTCGTCTCTGGTCATGCGTCTGGTCCTTTATATGCGATCAAAAGAATGGGTGCGGTCACTTAAACCAGCACCATTCCCTCTTCGGACATGGGCGTTGCGGCCGTGTCTTCTGGCCCCAGAAGCATCTCATCATGCGCAGCGCCTGATGGGATCATTGGGTACACGTTTTCTTTTGGATCAACATGAATATCAACGATGACCGGCCCGTCGATGGCAATCATCTCTTTCAAGACATCATCCAACTCGTCTGGCTTGGACGTCCGCAAACCTGTCATCCCAAAAGTATCCGCCAATTTCACAAAGTCCGGCAGGCTTTCCATATAACTCTCGGCATAGCGTCCGCCGTGCATCAATTCCTGCCACTGACGTACCATGCCCATATAGAAGTTATTCAAGATCAGCAGTTTCACCGGCAAACGATACTGCGCGATGGTCGATAACTCCTGCATGTTCATCAAGAACGATGCCTCACCCGACACATCAACAACAAGCGAGTCCGGATGCGCGATCTGTACGCCCATCGCTGCTGGCAGGCCATACCCCATGGTGCCGAGGCCACCGGATGTCATCCAGCGGTTTGGCTCATCAAAGTCAAAGTATTGCGCCGCCCACATCTGGTGCTGACCAACTTCGGTCGTGATATAGCTGTCCATACCCTTGGTGAGATCAGACAAACGTTGAATAACATGCTGCGGCTTAATGATTTCGGTGCCCTGCGTGTATTTCAGCGAGTCGACCGCACGCCATTCATCAATTTGCTTCCACCAGGCAGAGAGCGCCTTCTTATTTGGCGACGCTTGTGTGGATTTCCAAATCTTCGTCATATCTTCAAGAACGTGTGCGACGTCTCCAACAATCGGGACATCGACTTTCACGTTCTTATTAATAGAACTCGGATCAATATCGATATGAATGATCTTGGCGTCTGGTGCAAAGGCATCCAATCGACCTGTAATCCGGTCATCAAAGCGTGAGCCGACTGCGATCATCACATCGCAATCATGCATCGCTTTGTTTGCCTCATAACGACCGTGCATCCCAAGCATACCCAGATATTGCTTATCTGATGCCGGAAATGCACCCAGTCCCATTAGGGTCAATGTGCATGGGAAGCCAGTCGAGCGTACCAGATTGGTCAACAGTTTGGATGCAGACGGGCCTGAATTGATCACGCCACCGCCACAATAAAACACAGGCTTTTTAGCGCCAGCCATCAATTTCACGGCTTCACGGATCTTATCCAGATCACCCTTCACACGCGGTTGATACTTCTTAAGGTCGATCTTCTCTGGCGGCGTGTATTCCGCAAGCGCCATACAAACGTCTTTCGGCAAATCGATCACAACCGGACCTGGACGACCAGAACGCGCAACGTGGAAGGCTTCATGCATGACCTTCGACAGGTCATTCACGTCCTTAACCAGATAGTTATGCTTGGTGCATGGGCGCGTAATACCTGTGGTATCACATTCCTGGAACGCGTCATTACCAATAAGGTGCGTTGGTACCTGACCGGTCAAACAGACAATCGGAATAGAATCCATTAATGCATCGGTGAGGCCAGTCACCGCGTTTGTCGCACCGGGACCAGATGTTACGAGAACAACGCCAACCTTACCGGTCGAGCGTGCGTAACCTTCAGCTGCGTGCACAGCGCCACCTTCTTGACGGACCAAGATATGGCGAACCTGATTTTGCTGATAAATCGCGTCATAGATCGGGAGCACGGCACCGCCCGGATAGCCGAAAATCACTTCGACACCCTGATCGGCCAATGCCTTCAGAATGATCTCAGCTCCGGGTATTTGTGTCGTACTCATCGTACCGTTCCTTTATCGCGTGTTTCTAACAACAATGAACGGTCGGCAACCATGGCCCCCGACCGTCGAATACATTTCAAAATGCCCTTAATTCCCAAGAGCGCGCAGAACTTAGAGGCTCAATCAGGCGGGGTCAACAAAAACTCATGAATAAATGAAAAGATTTTTTCATCATTTCTTTCCGAATATTTCTCAGAAATAAGTAAATCTGTATGAATCTGACGTTTGAACCATGTGATTTGCCGTTTTGCCAGTTGCCTTGAGGCTGTCTTTGCCTTTTCTACCGCTAAATCCAGGTCCAACTCACCATTGATAACGCGTACAAGCTCTGCCACCCCCACAGCCCGTGACGCTGGTAAATCCCCAGCCAGCCCCAGCTCTTTAAAGGCTTCAGCCTCCGCCATAGCACCCGCTGACATCATATCGTCAAACCGCGCATCAATGGCTGCGTACATATCTTCACGGGGTGGCATCAACACGATATTCAGATATTTCGCTGAATATCCGGGCGCTTCCGGCTGCTCTTGCTGCCAATCCGTCAGTGTGCGTCCCGTCACCGCAAACACAGCCGCAGCACGGATCAATCGCTGTCGGTCACTTGCGGGCAAACGCTCAGCGGTCACTGGATCAACGGCAGCCAACTCGGCCTTAAACGCTTCACCACCAATGTCTTCAAGGTGTACCGTAATACTGGTAATCATCTCAGGTGGCACTTGTGGCACAGCAGCCAGGCCTTGGGTCAGCGCTTTAAGGTACAAGCCCGTCCCACCTGTCACGACAGGCAAGGCACCACGTTGATGTATATCCTTGATCGCCGCTTGCGCCATCGTCAGCCATTTTCCAGCCGAGCATCTTTCCGCAGCAGACATACAGCCAAACAAGTGATGTGGGGCCCGTGACGTCTCATCTGGTCCCGGCCGTGCCGTCAATATGGACAGTTCATGATAAACCTGCATGCTGTCAGCATTAACAATTTCACCGTTGCATTGCTCTGCCACTTTTAGGGCTAAACCGGTTTTTCCGCTTGCGGTCGGCCCTGCAATGATGACAACAGGTGATAAATCGTCCAACGTTTGGCCCTCAACAATTTCAGCTCGGAGATATCCCGATGCAATCTGTTCTTACATTAATTGCCCCCGAAGGGACCCCTCTGACAACCACGAATGTCAGTAAAATAAGAACGAGGCTCGATGCCCTCGGTGCAGAAACAGATACACCGACCTGGTTATGCCAAGAAATGGCCTGCGACATTAGCTACGAAAATCTCTCTGATGATCAGGCCGAAGCTGCCGCACGAAGTATTTTTAAAGATGACCCTATCGATGCGATTGCCCAGCCGACACAATACCGGCGCAAACATCTACTGCTGGCAGACATGGACAGCACCATCGTCACCACCGAGACGCTAGATGATCTTGCTGCGCACGTTGGGCTCAAAGATGAGATATCCGCGATCACTGCCCGCGCCATGAACGGCGAATTGGATTTTGCTGAAGCTCTTAAAGAACGCGTCATGATGCTCAAGGACTTGCCTGCCTCTGCATTGGAAGACGCCTATCAGGCTGTGCTTTTATCTAAAGGTGCACAGACATTGGTTCAAACAATGGCTGCGCATGGTGCACATTGCGTCCTTGTCTCTGGTGGCTTCAAGTATTTCACCTCCCGGATTGCCGAACGCTGTGGCTTTCATGAAGACCTTTCGAATGATTTTATCATGGAAGACGACAAATTAACGGGTCAAGTAACGCTCCCAATTTTAGATAAGACCTCAAAACTGGACACATTAATTGACCGCTCAACCGCTCAGGGCATAAGTCTTGCGGAAACTTTGTGTGTGGGCGATGGCGCCAACGACCTGCCTATGCTCCAGGCTGCGGGATTGGGTGTTGCATACCGGGGCAAGCCAAGTGTGCGCGCTGAAGCCCCTGCCCGCCTTGATCATGCAGACCTACGCGGCCTGCTTTTCGCTCAAGGCTATAAAATCGACTAACCATTTTCTGTTTGCTTGACTCTCTCTGTATTTGTTCTTTATTTGTTCCCATCACAAAGGAACAATGCCCATGCCGCTCAGCTTTACAAAACATCCGTCAAAGCAACCTTTGGCACTTTATGCGGCAAAAATCTCGGCAGGGTTCCCAAGTCCCGCCGAAGACCACATGGATGGTAAGCTGGACTTAAATGAGCATCTTATTCGTCGACCAGCAGCAACGTATTTCGTCCGCGTAGAAGGCGAGTCGATGCAGGGCGCTGGCATATTCGATGGTGACTTGTTGATTGTCGACCGAGGTATTCAGGCCAAAGCGGATGATGTTGTGATTGCTGTTGTTCATGGCGATCTGACCGTAAAGCGTCTGACATGTAACGCCCACGGCTGGGCATTATCTGCAGCAAACCCAAGCTTCGCGGATATCCCGTTAACCGAGACTGGATGTGAGGTATGGGGTGTCGTCGCGCATAGCATCCGCCGCCATTGCAATCGATAACACCCATGTTTGCATTGGTAGATTGCAATAATTTCTATGCCTCATGCGAACGCGTATTTGAGCCGCACCTCGTCGACCGCCCTATTGTTGTTCTAAGTAATAACGATGGGTGTGTGGTGGCCCGCTCTAAAGAAGCGAAGGCACTCGGCATTGGTATGGGGGTGCCATTTTTCCAGGTTCGCGATATCGCCAAGCAACACGGCGTCGTTATCCGCTCATCAAACTACGCTCTTTATGGCGATATGTCGGAAAGAGTGATGGAGATTCTATCCGACTCAGCTCCTGATTCTGAAATTTACTCTATCGATGAATGCTTTCTTGGTCTCAAACATTTGTCCCCCGAAGACCTCGAGCCATGGTGTCGAGATTTACGGCAAAAAGTCCAACGCTGGACAGGCATTACTGTCTCTATTGGCACCGGGGAAACAAAAACCCTCTCAAAGGTTGCGAATAGAATAGCCAAGCAAGCCCCGTACGCAGATGGCGTATTCATCATAACGCCCAAGAACCTAAAAGCGGCCCTGGCGATAACGTCCGTAGGTGACATTTGGGGCGTTGGGCGGCAATGGGCAAAGATGCTCGAAGGGCGAGATATTAAAAGTGCCCTCGATTTTTTTCATGCACAAGATGGTTGGGTAAAGCAGCGAATGGGGGTCGTTGGGTTACGCACTGTATACGAGTTACGTGGCACACCCTGCCATGACTTAGACGCAGCGCCCTCGGCAAAACAAACAACGTGCTGTTCGCGCACATTCGCAAAAGCAACGTCCAATAAGGACCACGTCAAAGAAGCCATTATGTCATACGCGGAACGTGCAGCAGAAAAAATCCGAAATGCTGATCAAGTATGTCGCATTATAAAAGTGTCCATCAGAACAGACCGGCATGACCATAACACGGCACCTGTTTACAGGAGTGCGCATGAACCGCTTATGTTTCCAACAGGCGATAGCCGCATCATCGTTGCAGCTGCATTGAAAATATTGGAGCGTATATGGCTGGATGGCCGGCCTTATCGCAAAGCAGGCGTTCTATTGTTAGAACTGTCCCCCAAAGACAATATCATTCCGTCTCTCTTTGATGATCCATCGAGTGATAGCAATCCACTCATGGAGGCCATTGACCATGTAAACAAAAGGTTCGGGCGCGGCGCCATCGGTCTTGGCTTATCCAAAAAGAATGCAAAGTGGCGAATGCGTCAGGAACGCCTTTCGCCACGTTACACAACAAGATGGGCAGACATTCCTATCGTACGAATGTGAGGCCTGTCTCCATTACCGGACCGTAAAAATGATCAGCCTTTGTCGATTCGGATCGCAACAAAGCGCAAGCCTTGATCGCTTTCAACACGAAGCAACACGGACTTCCGTCCCTGCGCCTTCGCTTCGTCGACTTTCCGCATCACGTCGACAGGGTTCGCAACATCACCTTGGCTAACCTGAATAATCCGGTCACCAGACTGCAAACCTTTTTCAGCAGACGGGCCGCTAGCATCGACAGATGTCACGACAACACCTTTAGCATTCTCACCAAGGCCAAATTTGCCACGGGTCTGCTCGTTGATTGCAGCAACCTTCAAGCCGAGGCCTTCAATAGCTGTCTCACTGCCGGCATCCTTATTCGTGACGGCCGCAGCCACAGTTGCGGGCGTTTCTTTAAGCGCACCAACTTTGACTTTAATCGTCTTGCGTTTGCCGTCGCGCCAAATGATGGCTTCGACAGTCGTATCTGGTTCAACGTCGGCAACGATACGTGGCAGACGACGCATCTCGGGCACTTCAACACCACCGAATTCCAGGATAACATCACCTGGCTTGAGATCAGCTGATGCCGCAGGACCATTTTCGACAACACTCGCAACCATTGCACCAGAGGCATCATCAAGGCCTAAGCTTTCAGCAATCTCATCTGTCACAGACTGAATGTGAACACCCAGCCAACCGCGGCGGACTTCACCGTTCTTGATCAACTGCTTAATGACCGGCGCGGCTGTTGACGTCGGAATTGCAAAGCCAATACCGACACTGCCACCAGTTGGTGAGAAAATAGCTGTATTAATGCCGATGACTTCGCCGTCCATATTGAAGGTCGGACCACCGGAGTTGCCTCGGTTAATAGATGCATCTGTCTGTAAGAAGTCATCATAAGGGCCAGAATTAATATCGCGGCCACGTGCCGAGATAATGCCAGCCGTCACAGTCCCGCCCAAGCCGAACGGATTACCAATAGCCATGACCCAGTCACCAACTTCACTGACATCGGAATCGCCAAGTTCGGCAACAGGCAAGTCGCCTTCATATTCAATTTTAAGAACCGCGAGATCCGTCTTTGGGTCGCGCCCGACGAGCTCTGCCTTTAGGCGTGTGTCGTCATGCAGAATAACGGAAATCTCGTCCGCATCCTGGATGACGTGGTTATTGGTCACAACGTAACCCTTGGCATCAACAATAAAGCCTGAGCCCAAAGACGTCGCACGACGTGGACGTTGTTGCTGACCATTACGCTCAAAAAATTCTTTAAAGAAATCCTCAAAAGGTGATCCCGGCGGCAGCTGGGGAATTTCAGGCCCCGCGCGCCCTTCAACAGTTTGTGTTGTGGAAATATTCACGACCGTCGGCAAAAGCTTTTTAGCCAAGCCTGAGAACGATTCAGGTGCGCCTTTTGCAAAGGCGGCACTGACTTGTAACGCAATCGCCATCGCAACAACGAACGCAACGACCCGCATCATCCAAACGACAATGCCCGAGGCGTCTTCTACTTTTGTTACAGCCCGAGAATGTTTCATCGATCAATCAACCTTTATAAAAATAATTTATCGTTACTGTGCACATCATATTAGTACACGTCTACGCATCAAATGTGTCGGAACCATGGCTATGTCCAGTCTTAGGCAAAAATTGCACTTAACCGCGAATAAGCCAAATGATACCAACCCCGACAATGGCTGCTGTCACACCGAACATACGTAAAGCCGAAGACGGCTGTTCCAGCACGCTTAGCATCATCTTTTTCATGGCATCAGGAAAGAGCGCATAGCAAACGCCCTCGATCACAATTGCGAGACCGAGGGCGGTTAGAAATGCTGTCATGTCAATAATAAGACGCTAAACCAAAGATCACTTTGGCTTAGGTTGCGCCTCATTAAAGTAACGGAAGAATTCGCTATTAGGTGACAATACCATCGTAGTGCCATCATCAAATGCGCCTTCATACGCTTCCATGGAACGGTAAAAGTTAAAGAACTCAGGATCCTGGCCAAACGCGTCGCCCAGAATTTTGTTCTTTGTACCTTCGCCTTCACCACGAAGAATCTGCGATGTCCGGTTCGCTTCCGCGAAAATCACCGTCCGCTTACGATCAGCTTCAGCCTGAATGGTGAGTTTTTGCTCTTCACCTTCAGCTCGAAGTTGTGCCGCTTGCGCAACACGATCTGAACGCATCCGGTTATACACCGACTGCAACGTGGCATCCGGAAGATCGGTACGACCAATCCGCAAATCCACCAGCTCAACACCAAACTTTGGTGCCTGTGCTGCGAGTGTGTCAAAGATCTTGATCATAACGCCAGCACGCTTGGACGACAACATGTCCGCCAATGATGACTTTGCAACTTCAGCACGAACCGCTGAATTCACAAGGTTACCAAAGATTTGACGGAAGTTTGCATCCGACTGAGCCGTTTTCAGGAACTCCAACGGATCAACAATTTTGTAGCGCGCAAAGCTGTCTACATTGATCCGCTTCTGATCCGCCAAAAGAATTTCTGTTGGCTGTGGATCAAGGTCAAGAATACGCTTGTCGAAGAAGCGCACGTTCTGAATGAACGGCATCTTGAAGTTCAGGCCGGGATTTTCAACCGGACGAACTGGGTTACCAAACTGAAGCACCAATGCTTGCTGTGTTTGATGCACGGTAAACACCGAACTCCAACCAACAATGGTTGCAACACCGATGACAATTAAAATCACGATTCCAGATTTTTTCATCACTGGGTTCCTCCAGACTTCTTCTGCAACTCATTCAGCGGCAGATATGGGACAATACCTTGTCCGCCTCCAACACCTTCATCAATGATGATCTTGTTTGCGCCACGCAGAACTTGCTGCATCCGCTCCAAGTACAAACGACGTGTCGTCACACCTTTGCTCGTTTTATATGTCTCGTAGACCGACAAGAAGCGCGCAGCTTCACCTTCGGCTTCCTTGATCACCTGCTCTTTAAAACCTCGGGCAGCAGCAAGACGCTTTTCAGCTTCACCTTTTGCACGTGGGACAACGTCGTTTGAATATGCTGTTGCTTCGTTAACCAGACGTTCCTGGTCCTGCTTAGCACGCTGCACATCATTAAATGCATCAATGACCTCTTTTGGAGGACCTGTCTCTTGCATCCTGAATTCTGTAATTAGAATACCAGCACCATATCCGTCGAGTATTTCCTGCAGTAACTCTTGCGTACTCGCCTCCACAACTTGACGTCCACCGGTTAGGGCTTGCTCAAGCTGAGTTTGGCCAATGATTTCACGCATCGCACTTTCTGCAGCAATCTTAATCGTGCCTTCGGGATCGCGAATATTGAAAAGATAATTTTCAGCACTCTTGATCTGCCATTGCACAACTGCATCCACGTCGATGACGTTCTGATCACTGGTCAGCATCAGACTTTCAGTTGGAACATCACGAATTGCACGGGTCGTATCAGAACCACCACGGAAGCCAATGTTAACGGTGTTAACTTTGGTCACGTTCGGGCGATACACTGTACCAATTGGGCCTGGTAACCAATAGTTCAGGCCCGGGTCCGTTCGTTTTACGTACTCGCCGAACAATAATTCGACACCGACCTGCTCAGGCTGCACGCGGTAAAACCCACTGCCGAGCCAGATTGCCACAACAGCAATCAATATGAGGACAATACCTTTAGCGCTACCCGCACCGCCTGGCATCAGACTACGGACTTTTTCTTGCGCACGACGTAGCGCCTCTTCGACGTCAGGTGGCTGCATGCCACCACCGCCACCGCCACCAGAGCCACTGCCCCATGGGCCTTGGCCACCACCACCGCCGCTACCACCGCCGCCGCCCCATGGGCCGCCTTGTTTATTCGAAGCCATCTACTAAATCCTACCCTTGCTTTCCCAGCCCCTTCCCTGCATCCATTATGAAGACACGAGCGAGGCTACTTGTAATTCTGCTCGTTCACGTTAACTAGGTGATGAACAAGCGATTTGCGTTATAGGACACCCCCGTACCGGTTACAAATCATTGTCGGGATGTTCTTGCATAGATATCGGCCAAAAATTGGAGATTGCAACCATGTCCGAAGTTACAAACGACGTCATTCTTGAAGCGCTGAAAGGCGTTAACGATCCTATCAGCGGCAAAGATGTTGTCAGCGCTGGAATTATTCAAGGTTTACAGACACTTGATGGAAATGTGGCCTTTGCCATTGAAGTCCCAGCGGAAAAAGGCGCTGAGATGGAACCGTTAAGAAAACAGGCCGAAGATACAGTATTTGCCTTACCTGGTGTCGTTTCTGCAACGGTTGTACTTACAGCTGAGCGGGCACCAAGCGCCGCCCCAGCCGCCCCTCAAAGTGGCCAACAGACAAAACCTGGGGCACCTGTATCGCCTCAAGGCCAGGGAGATCTGCTTCCAGGCGTAAAATCAATTATTGCTGTAGCGTCTGGTAAAGGTGGTGTCGGTAAATCGACAACCGCTGTAAACCTCGCCCTTGGTCTAGCTGCTGGTGGACGAAAAGTTGGCCTTTTAGATGCAGATATCTACGGCCCTTCGATGCCACGCATGATGGGCATTTCCGGCAAACCAAATTCAGCCGACGGTAAAACCCTCGATCCAATGGAGAATTACGGCATCAAAGTGATGTCGATGGGATTCATGGTCGACGAAGAGACACCGATGATCTGGCGTGGCCCAATGGTACAGTCTGCCCTCGAACAAATGATGCGTGACGTCAATTGGGGCGAGTTAGATGTTCTTGTTGTTGATATGCCGCCTGGCACAGGTGACGCGCAGCTTACGATGGCACAACGCGTCCCACTTGCAGGTGCAGTGATTGTCTCAACACCTCAAGACATTGCCCTGCTGGATGCCCGCAAAGGCTTGAACATGTTCCGTAAGGTCGATGTACCTGTATTCGGCATTATAGAAAACATGAGCTATTTCCTCTGCCCTGATAACGGCAAACGCTATGATATCTTTGGTCATGGTGGGGCAAAGAAAGAAGCAGAGCGCATGGGTGTAGATTTCTTGGGCGAAGTGCCGATCGAAATTGAAATTCGTGAAAGATCAGATGCGGGCACACCAATCACTGCGGCAAACCCTGATAGTCCGGCTGCTAAAAATTACCAGGCGATTGCGGATGCTGTATGGGCAAAGATTGAGCAAGGTCAGGCTAGTGATAGTCTCGCACCGCGCATCGTCATTCAGTAAGTCTGTTTATGCATAGCCATCGCCACACGCTTAAACGTTTCTTCCAAGCCGTGGCGCTTGGCTGTGTGTTCATATCTGCGCCGACCCCAGGTAACGCTGAAACAGTGGTGGCGTTACCTGGTTCTGAATGTCGTGAAGTTCGCCAAACATTAGAGACCTATGTGCCAATTGCACCTGGATTTCGGCAATTGGAAATGCCATTTCCAGAGAATCAGGAAAACATCAACGGCACATTATGTCGATTAGTGGCTGTGGGCACAGGCATATATATTGAAAACGAGCAGATACGCACGCTCAAAGATTTGCAGGCTTACGTTCGCGGTGCGCTCGAAGAATCCAAGTGGCGTGAAACCGAACAAACCAAACGGTTTAGCGGCTAATCCAAACATGGCCGTCACGTCTTCGCTCTTACGCGGAATAATGCAATACGTGTGACAACCATACAGGTTGGTATGGTGCCCGGCGTCGAACCAAATAAAGGTGCCCTCGAAGACGGTACGATCTATCTGGGTTCACTGCGTCCACATCAACGCGAATGGTGGGTCGCCGTTGATTGCTTTCATTTTTAATACGTATTTTCTCTCACAAGAATTCTCATACTTACAGATCATCTAATACGCCCTATGCGGAAACTCATACGGACACTGCCACTCTGAACATCTGCATTAAGATGATGCAGGGTGTGGCAGTGCCCGGAGAGAAATGTAGCTGCTCGTGATCTAGGGCTGACACCATCTGCGGTCAGTCGGCAGATTGGCCACCTTGAAGATCGCTTGGGGACACGCCTGCTTAACCGCTCAACCCGCAAGGTGTCCCTCACGATGGTCGGTACACAGTTTTATAAGCGATGTGTCGAAGTGGATCGAAATGTTACAGATGCTGAAGTCCTTGTTGTGTCTTTGGTTGACCACCCGCAAGGGGTCATGAACGTGTACTCCACATCTGCCTTTGCAAAATCTCAGTTGATGCCATTACTGCCTGAATTCCTCGAGATCAACCCAGATTTGAAGATCTCACTTGAACTATCAGACCGTCCCATTGATCTTGTTGAAGATCAGATTGATGTCGCCATTCGCTTTACCGAACAGGTCAATGACATCTCGGTTGTCGCTCATAAACTTGCGACGAACCAGCGTGTATTCTGTGCGTCACCAGCTTACATCGAAGCACATGGCATGCCTCAGTCACCAGCGGAATTGTCACAACATAACTGCCTGCGTTTATCGACACTGGATGCATTTAATACATGGGATCTTGGTGATTCGGACCATAAGCGCATACAGCTGATTAATGGTAACTTTGAAATCAACAGCACAGATGGCCTCTATCATGCGGCTCTGTCAGGCCTGGGCATTGCCCGACTATCGACATATCTGGTCAATAATGCTGTACGCGAGGGCAAATTGGTTTATGTCTTGCCTGATCATATCGAGGATGATTCGAGTATCCTCGCGATCTTCTCAAACAAGAAAAACCTGTCGCCGAATGTGCGCGCATTTGTTGATTTTTTGGCGCGTAAATTCGGCCCAACGCCACCTTGGGAAAAGGTCTGAGCATCAGGGATGATGCCTACTTTCTAAATCCAGCAAAAGCACGATGCCCATAATTGCGCTTGGCAATGCTTTGATCGCATGCGCGATACCCAAAACAATAATGCCGTGATGTAATCCAACATCTCCTTCAGCGATATCAGAAAAAAGCGATTCTCCAGCCTCGAACAAGCCTGTCCCGACAAGGATCACCCCTACAATGAGTTCCACATAAGGGCTCTTTGCGATCGATCCCATTCGTTTTAGAAATTTATACATGTATTGTTTTCCGTCAGTCACTCAACATTTTTCAGATTACAAGACGATGTAAAGCAACTGATTAACGGCGGATCAATGTTACAAAACTGAATGTAGGTCCGCCCGGCGTTTCTGCTGATTGCAGGTCACGAGCGGTTTCCTGCCAGATATCCGGATCGATTTCAGGAAACACCGTATCGCCATCGATGGTCTCGTGGACTTCGGTCAACTCAATGGCATCGGCGATCTTGATGGTTTCAGCATAAATCTGTCCACCGCCAATAATCATGGCTTTATCCGCATCATCTTCACGGCAAAGGGCGAGCGCCGCATCAATCGTCGTCACAGTATCCGCACCTGTCGGTGTAAATCCTGCATTCCGCGTAATCACAATATTACGACGCCCTGGCAGTGCACGACCGATACTATCCCAGGTCTTGCGCCCCATGATGATCGGACTGCCCATCGTCACTTTTTTAAAATGCTTAAGGTCAGCAGATATTTGCCACGGCAATCCACCGTCACGTCCGATCACACGGTTCTCAGATATTGCGACGACAAGGGTGATTTGCATAGCCATCAGACCGAGATGGCTGCTTTGATATGCGGATGCGCTTCGTAGCCCTCAAGCGTAAAGTCTTCGAACTTAAAGCCCGCAATATCCGTCACATCAGGATTGATGTTCATCGTCGGCAACGGCATCGGATCACGCGTTAACTGCAAATCTGCCTGCTCCAGATGGTTGGAATAAAGATGTGCATCCCCCAGCGTATGAACAAACACGCCGGGTTTCAGTCCTGTCACCTGTGCCATCATCATCACCAACAATGCATAGGATGCGATATTAAATGGCACCCCTAGGAACACGTCAGCGGAGCGCTGATAAAGTTGGCAATTCAAGCGACCTTCCATAACCTGAAACTGAAACAGGCAATGACAAGGCGGCAGCGCCATATCGTCAATATCAGCAGGGTTCCAGGCACTGACCACCATTCGGCGCGATCCCGGGCGTTCCTTGATCTCACGGATTACCCAGTCGATCTGATCGATTTTGCGGTTATCCGGCGTCGCCCATGAGCGCCACTGGCGACCGTAAACCGGACCAAGCTCGCCATTCTCGTCAGCCCACTCATCCCAGATGCGGACACCGTTATCATTGAGATACTTGATATTGGTGTCGCCTGCGACGAACCATAAAAGCTCGTGAATGATCGATTTGAGATGAAGCTTCTTTGTCGTCAGGATTGGAAATCCGTCAGCCAAATCAAACCGCATCTGATGGCCAAACACGGCTTGCGTGCCTGTACCGGTCCGGTCCCCACGCATGATGCCGTTGGTACGA
>DGOK01000034.1 GCA_002389385.1 Rhodospirillaceae bacterium UBA4468
TGGACGACGTGAGCGTTGACCGGGATGGAATTTACCCATGAGTGTCGCGATTATTGATTATGGTTCTGGCAATTTACGCTCAGCTGCGAAAGCTTTTGAGCGGGCGATCAGCGAAGCAAACTTGACAGAAAAAATTTTGGTGACCACAGACCCTAACGATATTCAAAAAGCAGACCGGGTCGTGCTACCTGGCGTGGGTGCCTATGCGGATTGTAAGCGTGGTCTCATGGCAATAGACGGCATGGCTGATGTTTTACGTGAACATGTTGAAGTATCAGGAAAGCCATTTTTTGGTATTTGTGTTGGCATGCAACTTATGGCCAGTCATGGTTTGGAGCACGGCACGACGGACGGGTTCAATTGGATTAAGGGTGATGTTGAACATATCGCGCCTTCTGATTCAAATTTGAAAATTCCGCACATGGGCTGGAATGAACTTGAAGTGCCAACAAAGCCGCATCCATTGTTCGCGGGCGTAGACACCGGGATGCACGTATATTTTGTGCATTCTTATCATATGCATGCGGCGAATGATTGCGATGTGCTTGCGACAACAAACTATGGTGGTCCCATTACCGCAGCGGTTGGTCGCGATAATATTGTTGGCACTCAGTTTCATCCTGAGAAAAGCCAGGAAGCCGGTTTGCGGATTATTACGAATTTTTTGAGGTGGCGGCCATGATCTTTTTTCCAGCGATTGATTTAAAAGCAGGCCAATGCGTTCGCCTTGTTCATGGTGATATGGAGCAGGCTACTGTTTTTAATGATAATCCGGCAGCACAGGCGAAGACTTTTGCTGACGCTGGATGCACCTGGCTTCATATGGTTGATCTGGATGGCGCATTCGCTGGAAAACCAGAAAACGCTGATGCGGTTACCGCTGTATTAGAAACGGTCGATATGAAAGTTCAGATGGGTGGTGGTATCCGTTCAATGTCTACCATTGAAGGCTGGCTTGATCGCGGTCTTGCGCGGGTCATTTTAGGGACGGTTGCAGTTCGTGATCCGAACCTGGTCCGTGAAGCCTGCAAGGCATTTCCTGGGCAAGTCGCTCTGGGTATTGATGCGCGTGATGGCTATGTTGCTGTTCAAGGTTGGGCAGAAGCAACAGAGCTCCAGACGATAGAGCTTGGAAAGCAATTTGAAGATGCAGGCGCGGCAGCGCTTATTTATACAGATATTGGCCGTGATGGTGCGATGCAGGGCCCGAACCTGGATGCGACACTTGATCTTGCGAATGCTGTCAACATTCCGGTGATCTTATCGGGAGGTGTATCATCGATGGCTGATCTTGAGACCGTTGTTGCTGCAGATAGTGCAAAGCTTGAAGGTGTGATCTCCGGCCGTGCTTTGTACGATGGACGGATTAATCCGACGGATGCAGTTCAACTTCTTAATCGTGCAAAGGCTACCTGATGCTCAAAGTGAGGATTATCCCCTGCCTGGATGTCGCTGAAGGGCGCGTTGTTAAAGGTGTTAACTTTGTTGACCTTGTCGATGCAGGTGATCCGGTTGAACAAGCACGTGTTTATGATGCGGCTGGCGCTGATGAGCTTTGTTTCCTGGATATTACAGCGAGCCACGAAAACAGAGATACTATACTGGATGTAGTTGGTAGAACTGCTGAACAATGTTTTATGCCGCTGACCGTTGGTGGCGGTGTTCGCACAACAGATGATATCCGAAGGCTTCTTTTAGCCGGTGCGGATAAGGTTTCAATCAATACAGCAGCTGTCACGAACCCAGAGTTTGTCCGTGAAGCTGCTGAAAAGTTTGGTACGCAATGCATTGTCGTTGCGGTTGATGCAAAGGCAACAGGGCCAAATAAATTTGAGATATTCACCCATGGGGGCCGGAATGCGACAGGTATTGATGCTGTCGAGTGGGCCCAAAAAATGCAGGCGTTGGGTGCGGGTGAAATTCTGCTGACATCCATGGACCGCGATGGGACCAAGCAAGGCTTTAACCTGCCGTTGACCCGTGCAGTGGCGGATGCGGTGAATGTCCCGGTCATCGCATCAGGTGGCGTTGGTACACTTGATCATCTTGTCGAAGGTGTAATCGAAGGGAATGCTTCGGCCGTTCTTGCAGCCTCGATTTTTCACTTTGGTACCTTTACGATTGCCGAAGCCAAGGCGCACATGAAAGCAGCGGGCGCTGCGATCCGCGAAACTTAAAAGGTCTTACCAATGTCCTCTGATCACACAGCCGAAGTCCTTGATGGATTGTTTCGTGTTATCGAAAGCCGCAAAGGTAGTGACGCCTCAAGTTCATATACAGCGAAGTTACTTGCTGGCGGCCCTCCAAAAATTGCTAAAAAAATCAATGAGGAAGCGGCCGAAGTTACCATTGCGGCTTTGGTTGAGGGTAAAGATGCAGTAATGCGTGAAAGTGCTGATCTCCTGTATCATTTACTTGTGATGTGGGCAGCGATGGACGTTGCGCCGAAAGATGTTTATGCCGAACTCGCACGCCGCGAGGGTATCTCGGGCATTGATGAGAAAAACAGTCGCGTTAAGTAAAAAGATCGGAGAGAAAGATGAGCTACGACGAAAATAATATCTTTGCGAAGATCATTCGTGGCGAAATTCCCTGTGATAAAGTTTACGAAGATGATCATTGTTTAGCATTCAATGATATCAGCCCCCGAGCACCGGTTCATGTTCTTGTAATCCCAAAGGGCGCATATGTGGATCTCAATGATTTTCATGAGAAAGCATCAGACCTTGAGATCGCGGCGCTTATGCGTGCCGTTGGGACCGTCGCGCGTATGACAGGTGTCTCAGAAAGCGGGTATCGATTTATTGCAAATAATGGCATCGATGCACGACAGGAAGTCCCACATTTACATATTCATGTGCTTGGTAAGCGTGATCTTGGCGGCATGGTTGGCCGGGCGCCATTTGAAGATTAATAAATTTGCTTCTATGGCGACCTGATACAAAAATTCCCTACCTGTAGCGTTACCAATCAGCTAAACTACATGATCTTGAGGTCATACCGCTGAGAGCGACGCTAATGGCAAAACGCTACGATATTGAAATTACACCACTTGAGGCTATTTCTGGCACACCAGAAGTCTTAAGGCTGCCTGAATCTGGGCCTTTGATTGTGCCCGGTGGTGGTCTTTTAAGTGACGCAGTTTATGCCTGTCTCGACGGTGATTTACTAATAGAACTGGCAGATGGTTCCAGGCTGATTGTCCAAGATTACTTTGCCTCCGCTAACCCCCCCGCAATTGCGACCGAAGCAGGCGCGCATATTGGTCCTGATGTTGTTGCCGCTCTCGCCGGCATTGATGCTGCAGAAACGTTTATTTAGCCCCTATTGGTGCGCCGATTGGCCGCCTTGAAACAACGTCGGGTGACGCAGAAATTGTAAGGGCTGATGGATCTCGTGTTGAGGCCGAACCTGGTATGCTGATTGCGCGTGGTGATCGCATTGAAACGGATAGCGACGGCAGCGCTAGTTTCTTGTTTGCTGATGAAAGCACATTCGCTGTTGCTGGTGATGCCCGCGCGATCTTTGAAGACTTGGTGTTTGATCCTGACTCAACAGCAGCACATGCAACTTTTGTTGTTCAAGAAGGCACGTTCTCTTTTTCGGGTGGTGGTATTGCTGCAACAGATGGTGCGTTTGCTATTAAGACGCCCTCTGCGACGCTTCACGTTGGCGGGGCGTCCGGCTCTGGTCGTCTAGAGGGCGATGGCGGCACGATGGTCACCTATCTTCGCGCAGATGATGTTGGCGATGGTGCAATCCGTGTGTCGAACCCTGCGGGCACGCAAATTCTTGATCGCGCATACGAAGTCACGACCGTTGATGATTATTTCAGTGTGCCCAGCAATATATTTCGGTTGGGTCCAAGGGATGCCGTTGAACATTTTGGCGATGCCCTAGCACCTCTCCCTGATGCTCTGGCAAAGATGCTGGAATCATTGTTATCGACGGCGCGTGGCGCAGACCCGGCGAGTAGGGCCGTTACAGCTGAAGCTGAAGAAAACGGGTTTGCTGAAGAGCGCGATCTATCGCTTGGCCTTAAGGCGATATCTAGGTTGACCGTGAAACAGCATTTGAAATCGCAGCTCGTAAAGCGGCTATTGCGCGCTCGGCTCGCGATGCAGCAGATGAAGCATTGGGTGATGCGGCATCTGCAGAAAATGCAGCGCGCAAGCAGGCGGCGGATGCAGGCGACCTTGCTGATGCTAAACAACAAGACGCTGATAACTTACGCGCAAAAGCTTTGCAGGTTTTTCAGGAATCTCAAAAGCGGGATGATGCATTTGAAAGTGCCATTCATCAGGTTGAAACTGCACAGCAGCTAGAAGAAGAAGCGGCGCGCGCTGTTGCTGAAACTGATTTAGCTGAAGGGCAAGCTGCCGAGCGTTTGGCAACGGCAGAAGAAGCTGTTCGTCTTGCATTAGAAGCTGCGGAACAGGCTCGAGCTGAAGCACTCGCAATTCTTAAAGAAGCAAAGCAGAAGGAAGAAGCGTTCGCTGAAGCTCAGCAAGCTGCCGAGAATGCCAAGGAAGAAGAAGAATCACGGGTGTTAGCTGTAGCAGAAGCAGATGCTGCTGAAGAAGCAGCGGCCGCTGCATTACGCGCCGCAGAAGCCGCTGCAGAACTTGCATCTAAGATGCAGAAGTGGCAGTGCGTGTTGCCCAAGAGGCGAGCACAGTAGCTGAAATTGTAGAAACGGTTATTGAGCGTGAGCTTGCGGCAATAGATCCGGATCTTCTCAAACCGCCGAGCGCAGATGATCCATCCAGCACAAAAGGTGATTGGATCACAAACATGCGTCCATTAATGGACGTGGCCAATGCTGCTATGGATGCAGGCGAAGTTACCACGCGAGAAGCTTACCGCGAAGCTTTGCGAGAAGGTTCTTCTAATGAAGAAGCGCTTGAGCGCGCGATTATTGCAGTAGAAGCGTACGGCGGTACGAAAAGCGCTGATCAAGTGATCGCGGCGGGTCCTGATGGATTGATTGATGACGATGACGACGATGCCATTATCATCGCAGGCGGAAGTGGCGGGTTTGTTGGAGAAGCAGGCGCTGCGGATGCTGTAGGTGCAGATGTGTTGATCGGTGGCGAAGGTGAAGATGGGCTCGGTGGCGGTGGAGGTTTTAGTTACGGTGGGATAGATGGGTTGTTTGGGTTTGGATTCACGTTCACACCGATTGTCATAAATGTGGCGGCATCAAAAGATGATGACGATCGCGATGACCCGATTTCAATTACAGCGGCAACGGTAACGACAAACGCACTGCAAGGAACTGGCTTAGCAGGTTTTCTTGTTGGCAATAACACGGCGTCCGTTGTTGGTGGGCGTGAAGGGAATGATTTTCTCTATGGTGATACGCCGACGAATTATCTCTCAGTGACACATAACATTGGTAACACACTCACCAATCCAACATTTGATACAAGCGGATCAGATGATTTGATCTCAGGTGGGTCTGGTGATGATAGCCTTTGGGGTGATGCGGGTGCTGACACACTTTATGGAGACGTTCCAAGCGATACCTCTGGATTTGATTTCTCTTTAGGCGTGGCTGGAAACGGTGCAGATGTATTATTTGGCGGCGCTGGGAATGACACGCTGAGCGGCGGTGGTGGCGCCGATACGTTCGAGGGCGAAACGGGAGACGATACGTTTATTCTTGGTGATGACGATGGGGCAAATGATATCGTGCGTGGTGGCGACGGCACGGCAGATGCTGGGACAGATACGATTGATTACAGTGGTGCAGGCGCAGGATTAACAATTGATCTGGCCGCAGGTTCTGCAACGGGTGCAAATACTGGCACAGATACATTGGACGGCATTGAACATGCGATCGGTTCTGCCCTAGATGATAGTATATCTGGATCAAGTGCCTCAAATTCTCTGTCAGGTGGTGCGGGCGCTGATACGTTAAGCGGTCCTGGCGGTCTTGATAATATTTTTGGATATGCAGGAGACGATGTTGTCATAGGTGGCGAAGGTGCTGACAATTTAACTGGCGGTACAGGCGCAGATGAGTTCCGGTTTGAAGGTGGCAGTGGTGCAGATGCGCTTGCGCATGCGAACTCACTCGGCACGGACGTTATTACGGATTATAATGCTTCGGAAAATGATCTGTTTATGTTGTCTGATGCAGATTTTAGTTTAGGAAATGCAGGTACATTGTTGGATGGCGCCAATTATTTTGAAGCCGCTTCAACAACAATTAATGCGGTTGCTCAAAACCTCTCATCTGGCGTTGCCAATGCAGGTGTCGTGATTTTAGGTGCGGTAAATGGTGGTGGCGGCGCAGAGGTTTGGTATACGGATGACGCCAGTGCGATGAGCAACAGCAATTCATATCAGCTTGCGACGGTGAATGATGCAGACCGTTCAACGATTGATGTGGGCGACTTTCATTTAAAGATATAGTTTATTAAATCGCGGTAGATGCAGATTGATTTGCTCGGCGTAGCTTCTCACCAAGCTGATTGGCGAACTGCCCTTCCAAGGCATGACGAATAAGTGGATTTCGAACTAAAAACTTATGCAACTTATCCACGTCGATAGAAAAAACTCGGCTTTGTTCATTCGTACTCACTGTGGCGGACGTGGGCATGCCACTGAACGTGTGTGCCTTTGACGTGATTGATCAACGATAACAAATCCTTTGCGGCAATGACGTCAAGGTCACCCGCCCATACAGCCTCACCGCCTTGGTTATGCGCACAAACAAAACTTCGAGATTGTGCTGCTGTGTGAATGGCTACGGGCAAGACACCCAACCCGACAATATGAAATGCTGGAAGCCCCGACGTCATTTCAACTTGGACATCAACATCAAGAACATCGATGCCTTGAAACGCAACTGTACCCACACGCGCAACCATACTCGTCTCTCCTTTTAAGGTTCAAAGGAGGTTATGGAAGGCTTAGTCAGGTTTTATGGCAGTTAGGCATTTAATCATGTTAGAAAGATAAAATGATCGAGATTACATCATCCATTCATATCAATCCGAGTGAGATTGAAGAGCAGTTCATTCGCGCTGCGGGCCCCGGTGGGCAAAAAGTCAATAAAACGGAAAGTGCTGTTCAACTAAGGTTTAATGCACGCTTCAGCAGGGCACTGAGTAATGCACAGTTCCTTCGTCTTAAGGCATTAGCGGGACGGCGGATGACAGATGAAGGTATTCTTATTATTACGGCACGGCAATTTCGTACGCAGGAATTAAATCGACGTGATGGGATGGACCGCTTGATTGAATTGATCCGAGAGGCTGCACAACCACCAAAATACCGACGCCCGACGAAGCCAACAAAAGGTGCCAAGAAGCGCCGTCTAGAAGGTAAGCGACGACAAGGGACTATAAAAAAGACTCGGGGATCAGTATCCAGAGACGATTAATCCAGGATTAGGCGTCAGTTAAATATGCGCGTTAAAGCTTCGACTCGATAGCATCCCAAAGGTCACTTTCCAGACAAACATCATCAAAGCGATTGATTTCCTGCAAGCCTGTTGGCGAGGTGACATTGATTTCCGTCATGTATCCGCCAATGACATCGATGCCTACAAAGAGGAGCCCACGCTTTTTAAGTTCAGGGCCGAGTGCCGCGCAAATATCACGTTCGCGGTCCGTTAATTGTGACTTCACGGCTTTGCCACCGACATGCATGTTCGAGCGTGCTTCACCCTCCATGGGAACGCGATTGGTTGCGCCGGAAATCTCACCATCGATTAAGATGATGCGTTTATCGCCAGCCCGGACATCTTTCAGGTAAGCCTGTGCAATGATGGGTTCACGGTAAAGGCCTGCAAACATCTCAAGCAAAGCGTTCAGGTTTTCGTCGCCTGGCTTAATGTGAAATACACCAATGCCGCCATTTCCATACAATGGCTTGATGATGATATCTTTGTGTTCTTCTCTGAACGCGAGGATTAGCGCATAGTCTGATGAGATCAGGGTTGCCGGCATGAACTCAGCAAATTCAGTTACAAAAATCTTCTCAGGCGCATTCCTTACTTCAGTTGGGTCATTTACAACTAAGGTATCTGGGTGAATGTGGTCCAGCAGATGCGTTGCGGTTATATATGACATGTCGAATGGTGGGTCTTGGCGCATAAGGACAACATCGGCATCGGTTTTCAGATCCAGTGTACGTGCTTCGCCCAGGATAAAATGATTACCAAGCTCGCGGCGCACTTCCAAAGGTTCCGCTGTGGCAAGCACGCGCCCATTCGAAAGAGATAGTTTGCCAGGCTCATAATGAAAAAGTTTATGTCCACGCTTTTGCGCTTCAAGCGCCATGACGAATGTGCTGTCCCCATTGATATCAATTGAGCCAACGTGATCCATCTGAATTGCAACATTGAGAGACATAATGACTTCCTTGAAATTTTCATACTGTATGCACGTAAGAATAAGTATCTAAGTGAGGCGTCCGCGCAGTTCTTGCAAGAGGATTGTCGTATGATAGCGTGATGCTTCTCCGGTGCCGAGCCGCAAGTATTCCTCTAAGGCATCAATGGCAAGTTGAACGCGATCAAGCCGGGCGTTCAAGAGACCACATTCTCGCCAAAGCGTTGGCTCTTCTGGTGCAATGCGGAGCGCTATATCTAATAAGGAAGCTGCTTCTTCGAGGCGTTTTGTGCGCAGTAGCACAGATTTCCGACCGGCCATAAGCCTAAGTAAAGCTTCTTTGTCATCAAGTGGGCGTAAGCTATTGGGAGTTAATTCTACCTCATTGCCGCCAAAGGCTTTGATGATTGCGCGAATGTCTGCGGGTTCCAGAATGCGGCAATCATCGATGGGATCGATAATTAATCTTTCGCCATCTGCTTCGAGGCGAAGAAGCAATCGTGGTGAAGCCAAAATGATTTCTGCTGACCACCCAATGCATCGGGCTATTTCTGCATAAAGGATAGTTAAGGCTTCGGTCGATCCGTTACGTGAGTCGATAACGCGTGTCAGATCAAAACAATCTTCATCGGCGCCTTCTGAGTCGCTGCCACCATAACCATGATGCCGCACAGTCACTTGCTGTAAAGCATCTTGCATTAATGCAACGGGAACGGGCCCATTGCTGATGCGCGCAAAATCGCCAACTTTTTTCGACAACATCTCTAGGTGGCGATGATAACGCGCTAAAGGAAGTGTTGGACGGTCAAGTGCACTAATCAGGATTGCTGTATGTGCAATACTGGTATCAGGAGAGGTCGCCTCTCCGTAGGCTGCAAGAGCGATAATAATTTCTTTTCGTGTCATTAAGATGGCTTAGGATCCTTGATGCGGACGTGATTGACGACGCGCTTAACATAATCGATGGATCGAGCGTGATTAAGAACGCGCTGCAATTCCGCTTTATCTTGGGCAATGCCGATCAAGTAAATGACAGCTCCAACGGTTTCGATGGAATAATTGATCGCAAGAATATCTTTGTCGAAGGTCATTTTGGATTTAAGTTTTGTGGTGATCCACGTGTCATTGGCTAGATCCGAAAACGGATTTTCGCTGACGGCGACTTCATTAATCACATCTTTAACGTCGACGACGGACCAGGAAATTCTAACCGCTTCTGCCCGCTTTTCTTCGCTTGGAACGCGCCCAGTAAGAAGTACTCGGCCTTCATAGACTTCGACACCAACATCATTAAAAAGTTGGTTGTCGGCTTCCAGTATTTTTGTACGAACCTTGGTCGCGGTCTCTGTATCCGCGGCAAAGCCCTTAATGCCACGCTCCTGATAAGCAGCCACCCCTGCTGTTGCGGCACCGCCAATGATCATGCCAACACAGCCCGTTAAATTTGTCATCGCAAAGACGGCCGCAATCACAACAAAAAGCTTGGTCCGAGATACGGCGAGACGAATAGTAAGGGGATGTAAAAACATGGAAAGTGTTATCCTTTAATCGTGGTGAAAAGAAACAATTAGTCTTTTATCATTTTGGCCCCAAAACGTCAGGGCTCAAATTATTATATTTATAATCAAGGTCGCCATGCATTGGGTAAATGGCATGGCCACTTTTTTGGTAACATAGCAATGACGTCAAAGCGCATATCCAGATTGCTTAAGTCTTCGCGCCCACTCATGAAACCAATCGCTGCGCGTTCAATGCGCTGACGTTGCGTCAAACTAACGGCGTTAAGTGCTTCATCTAATGTACCGCGAGTTTTAACTTCGATGAAGGCCATAATGTGGCGACGTTTCGCAATGATATCAATTTCACCCATCGAGTTGCGCATACTTTGTGCAACAATAAGGTATCCTTTGATACGTAACAGCCATGCGGCGATAACTTCACCACGCTGTCCCCTATTCTTCGCATCCTGGCGCTTCTTAGACGCCATTAACCGTCTTCAGCTTTAATCGCTAAGGCACGATTGTAGATATCGCGGCGAGATAACCCTGTTTCGATAGCTAGTCTTGATGCGGCTTCCCGGACACTTTCTTTTGCTAATGCAGCGCGGAGACGGGTGTCGATGTCATCGGTATCGATTTCTTGTGCTTCTTCTGGTGCGCCAATGACTAAAGTCACTTCGCCTTTAGGTGGGCCCGCTTCGAGGTAGTGCGCAGCTAACTCGTCTAACGAGCCATGGCGAACTTCTTCAAACTTTTTTGTCATCTCACGGAGAAGACATGCAGGCCGAGGTCCCAGTATAACATTCATGTCTGCCAAAGATGATGCGAGACGCTGCGCAGATTCAAGAAAAACGAGGGTCGCATCGACAGCGAGAACACTGCCAAGCCATGCGCGGCGCTTACCTTGCCTTGCAGGCGGGAACCCACAATACATAAACCGGTCTGTTGGCAATCCTGCGAGAACAAGTGCATTGGTTACGGCAGATGGGCCAGGCAAAGCATGTACATCTATGCTTTCATTGCGACACGCTTCTGCAATCCTATACCCAGGATCATTTATCATAGGTGTGCCAGCATCGGAGACGAGTGCCACGATTTCGCCGGATTTTAGATGTTCAACAATGCGTGGTGTAATTTTTTCAGCATTATGTTCATGGTACGAAATAAGTTTATCAGGCTTGATAGAATGAATTTGCAAAAGCTTTTTGGTTACGCGTGTGTCCTCGCAAGCAATGATATCTGCGGCTTTAAGAGTATCCAAAGCTCGCAAGGTAATATCACTCGCATTACCGATCGGCGTTGCGACAAGGTAAAGCCCGGCTTCGATATTTCGTGGTAGTTTACTCGCATCCGGCAAGCGGTTACCGTCGCTTTTAGATTGCTCAGAACTGACAAAACGAGAGGCCAATGTACTCTTTTCCCGCTTATCGGACTGGCTTTGGTATTTTCTCCCGGAAGTCCTATTTTTATCTGGCATGTATGGGTCTTACCTTACTCGTTGGCTGTCAGCAAATTGGAATCCAGTCAGGTGATCAAGCAAAGCCAATGGTTGTTGGCCCGTCTTCGCCTCAAGTTGGTACAACAAATATCCCGCGTTCGCAGACTTTACCACCAGTCTCTGGCCCAAGAGCGCCGTCTGGACCGAACTTCCCTGTTATATCTCAGACAGCACCACGCGCACGCGAACCATTACCTTCATTAGCTGAACTGCTAAATAGGCCTGTTAACCCTAATGTGACACCTGAGATTTTGACGTCAACGGTGCCGATGGCGAGTGTTAACTCTGTTCGTGTTGCTTTGCTCATTCCATTAACTGGCCCTGCTGCCAAGCTTGGTCAGGCGATGTTGAATGCAGCGCAATTGGCATTATTTCAATTCAGCGATGACCGATTTGAATTGCTGCCGCATGATACGGGCGGCACGCCAGATGGTGCGTTGAGCGCGGCACAACTTGCGATTGGAGATGGTGCGCAGCTTATTGTTGGGCCTTTGCTTTCGGCTTCTGTGCAAGCAGTTGGACTTGTTGCCCGCGCGGCCAACGTCCCGGTCGTTGGGTTTTCAAGTGATCGGACGGCGGCTGGTGACGGCGTCTATGTCATGGGCTTTTTGCCGTCGGCTCAGACCGAACGTGTTCTGACTTACGCTGCTGCCAGAGGGTTAACGAGATTTGGTCTCTTGGCCCCAGACAATACGTATGGCGCGGCAGTTCTTGAAACAATGCAGCAAGTCGCAGCGAATGTCGGCATAGAGATAACCCGTGCTCGGCTCTACGATCCAGGCGCTGAAGACTATACAGATGTTGTTCGTGAGATATCGGATTTTGATTCTCGCAAGCGTGAGCTTGAACGCCAGATTGCTGAGCTGGCCAAGCTGGACGACGAAATATCCAAGAAAACAGTAGAACGCTTGGAAAAACTACAAACGGTTGGTGATTTGCCGTTCGATGCAATTCTTGTTGCAGATGGTGGTAAACGGCTTCAGCAGATAGCGGCCTTGCTTCCATTCTTTGATGTCGACCCTGCAGTTGTTCAGGTGCTCGGCACGGGTCAGTGGGATGCGCTTGGCCTTGGAAACGAGCCAGCTCTTGTTGGTGCTTGGTATGCTGCGCCTGATCCAAGTGCACGCAGTGAATTTCAAAATGAGTACGCTGCAACGTACGGAGATCAGCCACCGAGATTAGCAACACTTGCTTATGATGCGACGGCGCTGGCTGCTGTTTTAGGACAAGGTGAGGCGGGCCCTGATTTCACCCGCATCACACTCACGTCGCCCAACGGGTATTGGGGCCGGGATGGTATTTTTCGGTTAATGCCGAGTGGCGTAACTGAGCGAGGTCTCGCTGTACTTGAGGTTACACGACGGGCAAGCCGGGTTCTGGACCCTGCACCTGAGAGCTTTCAGCCAAGAATTAATTAAGCAGTTTTGCGAGGACTGCATTAAGGCGTTGTTGACCCTCAGGGCTAGCTTTGAGTGTCGTGTCACTGGACTGCATGAGGCCACCATCAATAAGTTGTTTCAGGCCCTTGGCGTCTAATGCGGTTTCAAGTTCTTGGGCAGATATGCGGTTGAATCGTTCTCGGTCGATCCCGTCTTTTAATCGAAGCCCCATCATGATCAGTTCTCGTGCACGGTCGTTCGATAAAATAGGGCGCCGTTTTGCAGTCCCATGTCCATTGGTTTGCGCTTTTTCTAACCAGCGTTTTGGATTGTGAATTTGGTGTGTACCAAAAACCGCACCATCGAGTGTTAATCTTCCGTGCGCCCCTGGGCCAATCCCCAAGTAATCACCACCACGCCAACACGTTAGGTTGTGGCGGCTTTCGTCACCGGGTTGCGCATGATTGGAAATCTCGTATGCGGGCATGCCTGCAGTTGCCAGGATATCTTGAGTTGCTTCAAACATGTCAGCGGCAACGTTTTCATCAGCGGGCTGTTGGCCTTGCTTGGAAAACGGTGTGCCGGACTCGATCGTTAATTGATATAGTGAGACGTGTCCTTGCGCGAGTGCCAAGGTGTCAGATAAGGCTTGCTTCCAGTCGGCCAGGCTTTGTTCAGGCAGAGCATAGATTAGATCAAAAGTCGTCCGGGAAAAGATGCTGGAGGCCGCTTCCAACGTACGCCGAGCGTCAGCGCCGTGATGCGTCCGTCCGAGGAATTTTAGCGCATCATCGTCTAGGGATTGAATGCCAACAGACACGCGATTGATGCCTGCGCTTTGAAAATCACGTAACCTCGCGCGCTCCCCCGATGTTGGATTGACTTCAAGGGTAATCTCAAGATTTTCAGAGACAGCCCAATGTTTTTGAAGCGCGTTGATGAGTGCGGCAATCGTCTCAGGCTGCATTAATGATGGTGTGCCGCCGCCAAAATACAAACTTGTAACGGTGCGTCCGTGCGTTTCTGCGCCGTAATGTGCAAGTTCATTGATAAGTGCATCGCGCCACACGGTTTCATCAATGGAGGTATTCAGATGTACATTAAAATCACAGTATGGGCAGATTGCTTTGCAGAACGGCCAATGAACATAAACCCCAAAACCCGGGTCTATATCGCTCACGCGTTTGGTTCACCAAAGTAGGCAGATACGAGTTTCTGAAAGGCGTCTGCACGGTGCGATATGGTGTGTTTTTTGGCCGGTTCCATTTCGGCGAATGTTATATCTTCGCCGTCGGCTGTAAATATAGGGTCGTATCCAAAGCCCATATCACCACGAGGGGGCCAGGTAATTTCGCCTTCAATAAAGCCTTCGAAAACGTCTGCGTGCCCATCAGGCCATGCGAGGGCAAGTGCGCAAACAAACATTGAAGATCGGTCTTCGCTGCCACGTAAAAGCTCTTCGACTTTCTCCATCGCGACCATAAAATCTTTATCGGCCCCAGCCCAACGTGCGGAATAAACGCCCGGCGCACCGGCAAGTGCATTAACGACCAGCCCAGAATCGTCAGCAAGTGCAGGTAAGTTTGCTGCCTTTGCCGCGGCGTGCGCTTTCAAAAGAGCATTATCAGCGAACGTCGTGCCGGTCTCTTCGGGCTCATCTAAATTAAGATCAGCGGCGGAAATGACCTCAACACCGAAGGGCCGCACAAGGTCGGCGATTTCGCTTACCTTGCCAGGGTTGTGGCTCGCAATCACCAGACGGTCATGATCAAACAGTCGCGCCATTGAATGATCCTTAAAGCCCCAGCGCCGAATTTTGTGCTGTTGTGAGCTCCTTAACGCCTTTTTTTGCCAAGCCAAGCAAATCTAAAAATGCCTGTTCTGAAAAAGGGTCAGCTTCGGCGGTGCCTTGAATTTCAACAATGCCACCTTTGCCTGTGAGCACAAAATTGGCATCAGCTTCGGCGTTAGAATCTTCATCATAGTCAAGATCAAGCACAGCACTGCCTTGATAAAGCCCGCAAGAAATTGCGGCAACGCTATCAATTAACGGGATTTCTTTAATAATGCCGAGCTGAATACATTTCTCAAAAGCACGGTAAAGCGCTGTATAAGCGCCCGTAATACTCGCTGTTCGCGTGCCGCCATCAGCCTGAATGACATCGCAATCAAGCTTAACTTGAATTTCTCCCATGCCTTTTAAATCGGTGACGGCGCGGAGCGATCTTCCGATAAGGCGTTGGATTTCCTGGGTGCGGCCCGATTGTTTGCCACGGGCGGCTTCACGATTTGAGCGTGTATGTGTAGAGCGAGGTAACATCCCATACTCGGCGGTCACCCAGCCTTTGCCAGTGTCACGCATCCAAGGTGGGACGCGTTGTTCAACACTGGCGGTACACAGAACATGTGTATCTCCAAATTTTGCCAAGCATGACCCTTCGGCGTGCTTTGCAACGTCCATTTCGAGAACAACGTTACGCATTTGATCGAGTTGACGGCCGGATGGACGCATGAAGATACTCCGCTGAATTTTAAAAACGAACGCAAAGCTAACGATTTGAATGGTCTGCGTAAAGCGGAGAGCAATATACCTGCATTGCGTTGACGGCGAATGCCATCGAAACTACATAACCCGTGCACCTATTAGAGTAGAAAAATGATATCTAAGCTCAACGAAAGATCACGTGAGGTCTTCCGCCTGATTGTAGAGGCGTATTGTGACACGGGGGAACCCGTTGGATCTCGCACGCTTTCAAGGCAGATGGCACAATCATTATCGCCTGCGACTGTGCGCAATGTGATGGCAGATCTTGAGGATGCTGGCTTGCTGTTTTCGCCGCACACATCGGCGGGCCGTATGCCCACAGAAGCAGGGCTCAGGCTGTTTGTGGACGGTATTTTGGAAGTCGGCAATCTTGCGGACGATGAACGTAAGAAAATTGAAGCGCAATGCGCCGGGTCGTCGCAAAGTGTTGATCAAGTCCTCGAAGAAGCGATTACAACGCTTTCTGGCCTTACAGGATTCGCCAGTCTTGTTTTCGCGCCAAAGACAGACAGCCCATTAAAACATATCGAATTTGTAAGCTTAAGTCCCGGTCGTGGACTTGTCGTGCTGGTCATGGAAAACGGTGTGGTTGAAAACCGCCTTATACATGTTCCGGTCACGTTACCGCCTTCGGCGTTGGTGCAGGCAACCAATTATCTCAGCGCGAGACTGGTTGGACGAACCCTCCAAGAGGCGCATGACGAAATTGTTAATGAGCTCGAAAGTCATCAGGTACAATTGGACACCTTGACCCAGAAGGTTGTTGAAAGTGGTCTCGCAACTTGGTCTGGATCAAACAATGCGAACGACGCATTAGGGACACTTATCGTGCGCGGCCAAGCTAAATTGCTTGAAGATGTTACTGCTTTGACCGATTTAGAGCGAATTCGGACACTTTTTGAAGCTTTAGAGACAAAAAATGAGATGTTGAAGCTACTAACCCTTGCGGATGGGGCAGATGGAGTCCAAATCTTCATCGGTGCGGATAACAAACTTTTCAATGTTGCTGGTTGTTCGATGATCGTCGGCCCGTACCACAACGAAACGAATAATATTGTCGGTGCGATTGGGGTGATCGGGCCGTCACGAATGAATTATGCGCGAATTATTCCCATGGTTGATTATACGGCCAAGATAATCGGGGATCGGTTCCGCTAAGAACGATGGAAATATAATGCAAAGCGAAGAAAAGCCACAGGATGAAACCGTCGCGCCAGAAGCTGCTGAAGATTCGGCTGTGAATGATGCGAATGATTGTGCAGAAGACGTATCTGTTGAGCACGCAGAAGCTGCAGCGAACGCCATATTAGAAGAAGACGCACCTGCTGACGATGCGTCAGAAGCTAATGAGCCTGAGCGAGACCTTGAAGTCGAATTGGCTGAAGCTCAGGACCGACTTTTGCGTGCACTGGCTGAATCAGAAAATGTGCGCCGCCGTGCTTCACGTGATGTTGAGAACGCAACGAAAAGATCGATTGCAAACTTTGCCCGTGAAATGGTCGTTGTTGCAGATAACCTTAGCCGTGCGCTCGGCGCCGTTGATAAGGACAAAATCGATGGCAATGAGACAGTCAAAGTGCTTTTAGAGGGTGTTGAGATGACAGAACGGGAAATGCAAAACGCGTTTTCTCGCAATGGCATCAAGAAAGTCGATCCATTAGGTGAGCGGTTTGATCCTCAATTGCATGAAGCAATGTTTGAATTTGAAGACCTGTCAAAACCAGCTGGTTCTGTGGGTCAGGTTATGGAGCCTGGCTATACACTTAATGACCAATCGTTGCGCCCAGCAAAGGTTGGCGTCACGAAGGGTGGCCCAAAACCAGGTGCCGCACCTGCGCCATCTGCGCAAACAATTGATGAGGTGGATGCTGAAAATACAGCGACCAGCGGTGGTAATGCCTATGAAGATAATGGCAAGCCATCGGGTACAAATTTAGACGAAGAACTCTAAGACTTTCCAATACCCCTAAAAAATTATGGGAAAAGCCGTTGCAGGCCCGGAAATCTGGGCTTATATCCCTTGAAATTAGATAATCTAAGAATTTTAGATTTGTTGAAATTATAAAGACCACGAGGTCTTAAACCATAGGGGTCATATTCAGGCGCTTTTATAGGCCGGAAATGACCGCCGCAGAGAATGAGGTTATTATGAGTAAAGTTATTGGTATCGATTTAGGAACGACCAACTCCTGTATTGCTGTGATGGATGGCAAAGACGCCAAAGTCATCGAGAACGCCGAGGGGGCGCGTACAACACCATCAATGGTGGCGTTCTCAGATTCCGGCGAACGACTGGTTGGCCAGCCTGCAAAGCGTCAGGCTGTTACGAACCCTGAGAAAACATTATTTGCGATCAAGCGTTTGATCGGTCGCCGCTATGACGACCCCGTTACCGAGAAAGACAAGAAAGTTGTCCCTTACAATATTATCAAGGGCGACAATGGTGACGCGTGGGTCCAGGCTGGCGATGAAAAATATTCACCATCACAGATTTCAGCGTTCATCTTGCAAAAGATGAAAGAGACAGCTGAAAGCTATCTTGGTGAAAAAGTTGAGCAGGCTGTGATCACTGTCCCTGCTTACTTTAACGACTCACAGCGTCAAGCAACAAAAGATGCAGGTAAAATTGCCGGTCTCGAAGTGCTGCGAATTATCAACGAGCCAACGGCGGCTGCTCTTGCTTACGGTCTTGATAAAAAAGAAGCCGGCACGATTGTTGTCTATGACTTAGGTGGTGGCACGTTCGATGTATCGATCCTCGAAATTGGTGACGGCGTTTTCGAAGTAAAATCGACCAACGGTGATACGTTCCTTGGTGGTGAAGATTTTGACAACCGCGTCGTCGATTATCTGGCTGATGAGTTCAAAAAAGAGAACACCATTGATCTGCGTGAGGACAAATTGGCCCTGCAGCGTCTGAAGGAAGCCGCAGAAAAGGCGAAGATTGAACTTTCATCTACAGCGCAAACAGAAGTGAACCTGCCATTTATCACGGCTGATCAATCCGGGCCGAAGCACCTGAATATCAAAATCTCACGTGCGAAGTTTGAGACATTGGTTGAAGACCTTGTCGAACGCACTATTGCACCATGTAAAAACGCATTGAAGGACGCTGGTATTAGTGCTGGCGAAATCGATGAAGTTATCTTGGTTGGTGGTATGACCCGGATGCCAAAGGTCATCGAGATTGTAAAGAACTTCTTTGGTCGCGAGCCACACAAAGGCGTTAACCCTGATGAAGTTGTTGCATTGGGTGCAGCTATTCAGGGCGGTGTCTTGAAGGGTGACGTCAAAGACGTGTTGTTGCTTGATGTCACACCTCTTTCTCTAGGTATCGAGACATTGGGCGGTGTGTTTACGCGGTTGATTGATCGTAATACGACGATCCCGACACGTAAAAGTCAGTCGTTCTCAACAGCTGAAGATAATCAGTCTGCTGTGACTATTCGCGTGTTCCAAGGTGAACGCGAAATGGCTGCGGACAACAAAATTCTCGGCCAGTTTGATTTGGTGGGTATCCCGCCAAGTCCACGCGGTATGCCTCAGATTGAAGTCACGTTCGATATCGACGCGAACGGTATCGTAAATGTTTCAGCGAAAGACAAGGCGACGGGTAAAGAGCAACAAGTGCGTATCCAGGCGTCTGGTGGTCTCTCGGATGATGACATTGAAAAAATGGTGCAAGAGGCAGAAGTGAATGCCGACGAGGATAAAAAGCGCCGTGATCTTGTAGACGCTAGAAACAATGCAGATAGCATGGCGCACTCAGCAGAAAAAAGCCTGACCGAATATGGTGATCAGGTAGAAGAAGCGGACCGTACAGCCATTCAAACGGCGATCACTGAACTTTGTGAAACGATGGAAGGTGATGACCTTGAGGCGATTACAGCAAAAACTGAAGCGCTAACGCAGGTTTCAATGAAATTGGGTGAAGCAATGTACAAGGCACAGCAAGCCGAAGCAGAAGCTGCCGGTGGTGGCGAAGCGGGCGCGGAAGCTGATGCTGGAGGAGACCAGAAGAAGGATGACGACACCGTCGTTGATGCCGACTTCGAAGAGGTCGATCCAGATCAAGACAAGAAGAACGGCTAATACCGATTTATTGGTGCGGGTTGCGTCAGGTTAATTACCTGATTGCACCCGTTACCGTTTTTCTGCGGGGGTTTTGATCATATGGCAAAGCAAGATTATTACGAGAGTCTCGGTGTTTCCAAAGACGCTGATGCGGCTGAATTAAAGAAATCGTATCGAAAACTCGCGATGGAATTTCATCCGGATCGAAATCCGGATGATGAGGCAGCGGAGCAGCGTTTCAAAGAGCTCAGCGAAGCCTATGAGGTTTTAAAAGACCCAGAAAAGCGTGCAGCTTATGATCGCTTTGGCCATGCAGCCTTTGAAGGCGGTGGCGGTGGTCCCGGTGGGTTTGGCGGCGGCGGCGCAGGCGGCGCAGGCGGTTTTGCCGATATCTTCGAAGAAATGTTTGGTGACTTTATGGGTGGCGGCGGTGGTGGCCGTGGCGGTCAACGCGCAAACGCGGGCCGAGGGTCTGATCTTCGCTACAACATGGAAATCACATTGGAAGATGCGTTTAATGGTCTAAAGACCGATATACGCGTCCCGACGTCTGTGATTTGTGACGACTGTACTGGTACTGGCGGCAAAGATGGCGCAGCGCCTGTTTCTTGTGGCAGTTGCGGTGGCGCAGGCCGGGTTCGGTCTCAGTCTGGATTCTTTACCGTCGAACGCACATGCCCAACATGTCAGGGTACAGGCGAAACTATCGCTGATCCGTGTCACACGTGTAACGGCATTGGCCGGCGTCAAAAAGAAAAAACGCTGGCAGTTAATATTCCGGCAGGTGTTGAAGATGGCACACGTATCCGTCTTTCCGGCGAGGGAGAAGCGGGTCTTCGTGGCGCCCCAGGTGGCGATCTTTATATATTCTTAGGCGTAAGGCCGCACCGGTTCTTCCGTCGTGATGATGCTGATATTCATGTTCGCGTGCCTGTTCCTATGGCAACGGCAACTCTTGGTGGGCAAATCGAAGTGCCGACGGTTGAAGGTAAGTTGCTTCGTGTCACCATTCCGGAAGGAACACCGACAGGTCACCAATTGCGCCTGCGCGGCAAAGGCATGAAAGTCATGCGCTCTGAAAGCCGCGGCGATATGTTTGTGCAGATTTTTGTAGAAACCCCCGTCAACTTGTCCAAAAAGCAGAAAGACCTGCTCAAAGAATTTGCGGGTGATGACAAAACGTCGAAAAAGCATAGCCCAGAAAGCACAGGCTTCCTCGATAAAGTGAAAGAGCTTTGGGAAGACTTGCGGGATTGATCTCTTAGGTAATGGGGTTCGCACTCTTGGCTCCGGCGTGACACATAGGTTGGATTGCCTATAGTGCGAAGAGATCACGATTAGGAGTTTTCGCATGAAAATCGGTATTGTTGGATGTGCAGGCCGCATGGGCCGGATGTTGGTGCAGGCAGTTCACGCAACGCCTGGCGCAGAGCTTGCGGGCGGCACTGAAGCCGCGCATTCAGATGCAATTGGTGAAGACCCTGCTATGCTTGCAGGTTTACCCGGATCGGGCTTGAAAATCATTAGCGATGCGCGTGCATTGTTTGAAGCATCAGATGCCGTTGTTGATTTCACGGTTCCAGTCGCAACTGTCGCGCATGCAGCGCTTGCAGCCGAAACAGGCACAGCCTTAATTCCTGGGACAACGGGCTTTTCACAAGAAGAGCAGGCGCTTATTGAGAAAGCAGCAGGCTCCGCCGCGATTGTTCAGGCAGCGAATTATTCCGTTGGCGTCAATGTATTGCTAGGGCTGACGGCGCAGGCGGCAGAAATGCTTGGACCTGAATTTGATATCGAAATTCTTGAAATGCATCACCGTCATAAAGTGGACGCACCATCCGGGACAGCTTTAGCTTTGGGTGAGGCGGCCGCGGCTGGGCGGGGTGTTGATTTGAATCAGGTGTCAGATCGTGTTCGTGACGGGCAAACCGGCGAACGCACTGTCGGCAATATTGGTTTTGCCACACTTCGTGGTGGCATGGTTGTCGGTGACCATTCCGTTATCTTTGCTTCAGATGATGAGCGGATTGAGATTTCGCATAAAGCTGCGGACCGGGGATTGTTTGCTAAAGGCGCTATTCGTGCCGCGCTTTGGACAAAAGACCAACCGCCAGGATTGTATTCTATGAGAAATGTGTTGGGCTTCGACTAAGTACCATTATGTCGTACGTCGCCTAATCGCCGGATTTCTTCGATCAAAACATTACAAAGTTCTTCACGTTCATCATCCGTCAAAAATTTCCCAATGATGACGCGTTTTCCGTGGGTTCCAGCAATAAGCTGTTGCGATGCTTCGTCTATCCGAACTTGTAACCATTGAGGCTGAAATGACGTGAGCTTGCGCTTGCCCCAATGACTTACTTTTGAATGCCGGAATTCTTTATCTGTAATGGTGATCGCTTCGAACGCAGATCCGATTTTATGATTATAGCGAAGCGCAAATATTAGCGCGATCACTTCCAGGCCCATAAATCCAAACACAGGCCATGCACCGACCAATAAGAAGATCGTGCCCGTTGGGATGAACAGACAAAGGACAAACGCGGTAACGATCTTTACAGCACGTTCGCTTGAGCTCCGATGTGGTCGAAGAACCCGCGAATAGCGAATGTTCTCATCTTCTTGTGCGCTGGTACCTATGGTTTCCATAACCCTTAATTTAGGATTATTGAGAAAAAAGCAACAAGCGGGTTTCGTGGGCAGGCATTTTGCGGGATAACGGTAAGATGAAAAAAGCTGATGTTATGACGTTTTACAGTCGATTGCGCGATGCCAACCCTGAACCGGTTGGCGAGCTTCATTATGTTAATTCTTATACATTACTGGTGGCGGTCGCGTTATCTGCTCAAGCAACGGACGTTGGCGTCAACAAAGCGACACGGCCTTTGTTCGAGAAGGTTAAAACGCCAGAAGCCATGGTCAAGTTAGGCCTTGAAGGTATTAGGGATCATATCAAGACGATCGGACTTTTTAACACCAAGGCGAAAAATGTGTTAGCTCTAAGCGAACTTCTGATCGAGCGACATGGTAGTATTGTGCCAGATGACCAGGCAGCGTTAGAAGCGTTACCTGGTGTGGGGCGCAAAACGGCTAACGTGGTTAGAAATATGGCCTTTGGCGCGCCGACGATTGCTGTTGATACGCATATTTATCGCGTTGGCAATCGCACAGGCTTGGCACCAGGTAAGACACCTTTGGCTGTCGAAAAGAAATTACTGAAAGCGACGCCGGATGAGTTTGCATTGCACGCGCATCATTGGCTTATTTTGTTGGGGCGCTACATATGTAAGGCACGAAAACCAGATTGCCCAAAGTGTATCGTTGCAGATGTTTGTCGCTTTAAAGGCAAAACAACGCTTGAAGGGTAATGCTATCCATGGCTGCGTGATCCACGTTCTCTGACAATTGATTTTATGCACTCAGTAGGTTTTTGGTCTCCACGAACATCAATATGGCGAACGCTGAGCGCATTATCAGCATTGTTCGACGATTTCGTATAGAGGAACAAAAACAATACGCATTCACGGGCGCGATATTGCCATATCTCAGTCCCACGATCTTTGCGCACCAAACTTGCTGTGCCAAATGCTTCGCTTAACTCTACAGGTTTCAAGCCAATTAATTCATCTGGTGCAGGCGCGTCTACGTCAGGGACAGCGGTCTCAGGTGGAGCCACGTTGGCGATCTCTGGAGATACTGCCTCAATTTCGGTTGCTGGTGCGTTGGAAGATATTTCAGATGTATCATCTGCACCCGCACACGCAACAAGAAGAGCGAGCGAACCTAGCGCGAGAATGCGCGAAAAAACTCTCAACGTCTTAGCTATCGTCACTTTCTGATGGTTCTAGAGCTTGCATATCACCGGATATCTCACCACCAGATTCGATGACAATACGCCCATAACGGACAGTGCCATGGATGCGTCCGCCAGACCGAACAATAAGACGGTCGCGGGCAATGAGATCGCCTTCGTAACGGCCACTGATATCAGCTTCATCAACCTCTGCTGCACCTTTGAAAAAACCGCTGGGTGATATTTCCAGAACACGCGCGCCAGGAAGTGCGACCTCGACGTGACCTTCAACGATTAACTTGTCGCATGCTGTAATCTCACCATTAAGCTGGATGTCGCGCCCAACGATAAGGCGCCGGCTCTCAACTTCATTGGTACGCGGGCGATCAATGCGGCGTGCGGGCGCGCTTGGCAGATCTGGGCCACGGCGTTGGAGTTCAGGCATATGATTGCTTGAAGATGGCGGTTTTGCTGGTGCATGAGAGCCTTTTTTTGAAAAAGGCTTCAATGGTGGTGCTGAACCTGCGTCGTCTGTATTGCCCGCCTTGGCAGCAGCTGACTTATCAGACATTGCAGCGGTGTTTTCATCTTCTTTTTTCTTACCAAACATATGCTTCAATCCCTAAATCTGACGGTGCGAGAACACACTATCTTATAATATTGTAGAGCCTTCAATTTTTGTAAACGAGGCCCTATACGTTTGCCGGCGTTTGTGTGCCAGGTGCTGTTGGTCTCCAACGTTCAAATAAATGCACCATTGCTGACGTTGCAACAACAGGCATTAATAGGTTTACCAGAGGGATCGTTAAAGAAAATGCAATAATGACCCCCATTGCAAGAACGCCGCCTTGGCGCTCTTTGCGTAACTTGGTGACTTCTTTTGGCGAAAGACGACGAGATGCAACAAACTCGAAGTATTCTCGTCCAAGTAAATACCCGTTTACGAGATAAAAAACCACGGGGAAAACGGGTCCTAGAAACAAGAATGGTAACATTAGTATGTTAAGAACAATGAGGATGCCAACAAACTTAAGGGACATCACAATCCCTTCACCGACGGGCAGGCCATTGGTTCTTGGCAATCCAGGGTAATGGCGTTTTTCTACACATTCAGCGACTTGATCAAGGAAAAGGCCGATGACAGCGCTGACGGTTGCGGGAAACAAGAACCAGGTAAGGGCAAACGTGGCAACGCCACCAAGAACATCAATGATGCCCTCTAGCCAACCAATCTGCGAAATTGACGTCTCGGATAACACCCATCCGATTAAACTCCAAAGGGCGATAAACGTGATCAAGGCGGATAGGATGGAAAACCATAAATACTTTCGGGTCGCTTTGTCACTAAGTTGATTAATTCCTTTAATAAAAACACTTATCATACTGATTATCCATAATGCATATGAATCAACGATATCTTTCTAGCATAATACATCAAAAGCACAACTTCCTCATTGTTTTTTAATGCCTTACCGAAAGTTCCTCATATTAAATATAACGAAATAAACCCGTGTTACATGATGTAACCGTGTTCAGGCTTGCCCGTTAGCGCATGTCGACTATACTCCGCGCGCTGAACAGCGGCCAGACTTTGGCGGCGCGATATCATTTAGATAAGCGAGAAAATCATGTCTAAACCGACCCTTGATGTTCTAGGAATTGGCAATGCGATTGTCGATATTCTTGTCCAAACTGATGAGGCGTTCCTTAATGAGAATGGCTTGATCAAAGGGACCATGGCATTGGTTAGCTCTGATGATCAATGGGACCTCTATGAGAAAACGGGTCAGGCCATCGAGAGTTCAGGCGGCTCAGCAGCGAATACACTTGCAGGCGTTGCCGCTTTAGGTAGCAGAGCGGCGTTTGCTGGCAAAGTGAACAAGGATCAATTGGGTCGAGTGTTTGGCCACGATATTCGGGCTGCAAGCGTTACATATGAAACCAAAATGTCGATTGATGGGGCGCCTACAGCGACTTGTCTCGTGCTGATCACGCCCGATGGGCAACGCACGATGCAGACATTCTTAGGTGCATGTGTAGAATTCAGTGTCGAAGATCTTGATATAGAGCAAATTCAATCTGCAAAGGTTGTTTATCTTGAAGGATACTTGTGGGACCCAGAACCAGCCCGCGAAGCCTTTTTTAAGGCTGCAGAAATTGCGCACGAAGCTGGCCGTAAAGTTGCCTTATCCTTATCCGATCCATTTTGTGTTGATCGCCATCGTGAGGGTTTCCTCGCTTTTATTGAAGAACACGTCGACATTCTTTTCGCCAACGAAGATGAAATTCTTTCGCTTTACCGACTTGATGATTTTGAATCAGTGGCCAAGCGCATTCAAGGCGTTGTAGAAATTGCAGCTCTGACAAGATCAGAAAAAGGCTCAGTTATTGTGACGGCGGATGCAATAACCCCGGTTCCAACGCGCCCTGTTGATAAAGTTGTCGACACGACGGGTGCAGGTGACGCCTATGCTGCAGGATTTTTGGCAGCTTACACGCAAGGCCGTGATCTGACGACTGCAGCGGTTTTAGGAAGCTTATTAGCCTCTCTAATTATTCAACAGATTGGCGCACGCCCTTCGGCGAGTGCCCAAGATTTACTTAATCAACTCGACGGTTAAAAACCGCCACATTTTATTTAGGATTCTTCGATGCAACTCAGGAACATCGCGATCATCGCGCACGTTGACCATGGAAAAACAACATTGGTCGATACGATGATGCAGCAAAGTGGCGCATTTCGTGCGAACCAGAACGTCGCAGAACGTGCAATGGACTCAGGCGAACTAGAGCGTGAACGTGGCATTACCATTCTCGCCAAATGTACGTCAGTCGAATGGAAAGACACGAGGATCAACATTGTTGATACACCTGGCCACGCAGATTTTGGCGGTGAAGTTGAGCGTATCCTATCTATGGTCGACGGTGTTGTGTTGCTCGTTGATGCCGCAGAAGGTCCGATGCCGCAAACCAAGTTCGTTACTGCAAAGGCATTGAAGCTTGGCCTGAAACCAATTGTTGTCGTTAATAAAGTTGATAAACCAGACGCGCGTTCATATGACGTTCAAACTGAAGTGTTTGATTTATTCTCAGCTCTAGACGCAAACGACGAACAGCTAGATTTCCCAACACTATTTGCATCCGGGCGCGATGGCTGGGCTTCTGATGAGCCTGATAATCATGGTGATGATCTATCACCGTTATTTGAGAGTATCGTCAAGAACGTTGCAGCCCCTGATGCGGACGAGAACGGATTGTTTTCGATGTTGGTAACAACGATTGAAGCAGACCCATATCTTGGTCGAATTCTAACTGGTCGTATTTTTTCTGGCTCCGTTAAGCCAAACCAGGCGATTAAAGCGTTAAATGCGAAAAACGAAGTGATTGATCAAGGTCGCGTTCAAAAAATCCTCGCATTTCGTGACGTGACACGTGTGTCACTCGATATCGGTATTGCTGGCGACATTGTTGCAATTGCAGGTATGACGAAAGCAACGGTTGCTGACACATTGTGTGCCACCGAAGTAACCGAAGCCATCCAGGCGCAGCCTGTTGATCCCCCAACTTTGGCAATGACGTTCTCTGTGAATACATCTCCGTTTGTTGGTCAGGATGGCAGCAAAGTTACGTCGCGGATGATCCGTGAGAGATTGATGCGCGAATCTGAAGGTAACGTTGCGATCAAGATTACCGAAACGGAAAACAATGATGCTTTCGATGTCGCAGGACGTGGCGAACTACAACTCGGTGTCCTGATCGAACAGATGCGCCGAGAGGGTTATGAGCTTTCGATCTCACGACCACGGGTTCTTTACCGCGAAGATCCAAAGACGGGTGAAAGATTAGAGCCAATCGAAGAAGTCGTCATTGACGTCGATGAGGAATACTCAGGAATCGTTGTCGAAGCACTTAGTGTTCGAAAAGGCCGTATGACCGAGATGCGTCAAGCGGGTGGCGGAAAGGTTCGCCTCACATTCACGGTCCCTTCCCGTGGTCTTATTGGTTATCATGGTGAGTTTATGACTGAGACCCGTGGTACAGGCGTTCTAAACCGAGTGTTTAGTGAATACGCACCATATCAAGGCTCGGTTCCAGGTCGTCGCAACGGTGTGCTTATTTCTAATGCAACGGGTAAATCAAATGCCTATGGACTTGCTGGACTAGAAGGTCGAGGCATCTTGCTGATTGGTGCAACCGTCCCCGTCTATGAGGGCATGATTGTTGGTGAGCATAGCCGCGAAAATGATCTTGAAGTGAACCCACTCAAAGCTAAGCAACTTACCAACGTTCGTGCATCTGGCACTGATGAAGCCATCAGATTAACGCCGCCGCGCAGGATGAGTTTGGAAGATGCGATTGCTTATGTGAATGATGATGAATTGCTCGAAGTCACACCATTAAACTTAAGATTGCGAAAGCGTTATTTGGATCCGAATGTTCGTAAGAGAGAAGATCGAAAGAAGGACGCTGGTTGAGCTTTGTGTCGCCTGCGGCTAACTTAGTCAGATGAGCACCACAACCACTTCGACCGTGAAAAAAAGTAGCACCGATGAACGACCTGTCGTTCAGGCATCCCGGTTCTGGAGATTATTTCCAGCCGGAATGCGTCGGCGATGGTGGATGTTCCGAGCGCTTGATTTGATCGCGCGACACTTTCCGGTGTTTCGTGCGCGTCGTGGTCTTCTTGTCGTCCGAATGGATGGTATTGGCGATATGGTTTTGTTTCGGCAAAGCCTTGATCACTACGCTGAAGCGTTTGGCGTTTCGCCGAAAGATATTACGATCCTAGGCTGCGAAAGTTGGCGTCGGATTGCAGATCAAATATTTGACGGTTATCAGATTGTTACAATTGATGAGCACGGCTATGCTCGGAGATTGTTATATAGATTCCATATTAATTTGATGGTGCGGCGCTTATCCCCGGATATCACAGTGTGTGACTCTTATTTGCGTCGCGCGATGATGGCAGACAGCCTTGTTTGGGCTTCAAACGCACGCCGAACAGTTGTTTCTATGCCATATGTGAATGAGCCAACACGTTCTGAATTCACATTCTATTTGAGCCAATTCGATGAGATCATTGATACTGGCCCTTATCCCACACATGAAATTCATCGGCATTATAACTTTGTCTCGACGTTGCTGGATAAGCGAGTAACCCCTAGGCCTCCAGTGATTGAATGGCCAACTGAGCGACCGGATTATGCAAAGAGCGGGCCTTACGCGATCATTAATCCTGGGAGTAATGAACCTGGGCGGCGCTGGCCATTTGAATCCTATATAGCGGTCGCAGAAAAATTATTAGACCTTGGATGGCGCGTGGCGTTTGTTGGCACCAGAGGTGAACGTTGGGACGCTGCATTACTTGATCAGTTTGCGCGTCGGCCAGGTGTGAGTGATATGACTGGGCAAACAACGCTCCACGAACTCATGAGCCTTATGCTTTATGCAAACCTCGTGATAAGTAATGATACTGGCCCAGCACACCTTTCGATTGCGCTTGGTGCGCCAACGTTAGTGATTGTTGGTGGTGGACATTTTACAAGTTTTGTTCCCTATCCTGAGGACGTATGTCCAAAGAATGCAAAATTCGTTTATGAAGTTATGGATTGCTACCATTGCTTTTGGCGCTGCCATAAACGTGAGAGCAAACACGATGTATTCCCATGTGTATCAGCAATTGCGATCGATGATGTTTGGGAAAAATGTGTTTCTTTAAGTGCGAACCAGCCTCCCCCGCAAGATCTGACGAACGTAGTGTCTTAAGCGATGGTCATGCGCGACCGAATAGATGGTTGGGCAAAAGCCGGTCAGGTTTATCTCGAGTTTCGCGTTATACTAATTTTGCTATTAGGCTTCTCTAGCGGTCTTCCATTGCTTTTGGTTTACGGGACTTTATCAGCTTGGTTGCACGATGAAGGAGTTTCCCTGACCGTTATTGGCTGGTTCTCGGTTGCGAGTAGCGCTTACGCGCTCAAATTTATGTGGGCGCCGTTGGTTGATCGATGTCCGTTGCCGTTTCTCACGCCTCTCATGGGACAGCGTCGAAGTTGGCTCCTGCTTTCACAGCTTTGTATTGTTGGTGCCATTTTGATGTTGGGCGGCTCCAATCCTGGTGATGATCTTACAATGACGGCTATGTGTGCCGTTATCTTGGCGTTCGCATCTGCCACACAAGATATTGTTGTCGATGCGTATCGGATCGAAGTCCTGGATGAAACACGTATGGGTGCCGGGGCATCAAATTATGTTGTTGGGTACCGAATTGCGACATTTGTGTCGGGTGCTGGTGCGCTCATTATTGCTGACCAAGCGGGATGGTTCGCCGCATATGCTGTTATGGCGGCGCTGGTTCTTGTTGGTATTCTCGCGACAATTATTGGGCCTGAACCTGACCGGCCGGCTGATGTAGATGATGTAACAAGATCAGCTCATCAAAGTAAACTTAGCCACACAATTGACGTTTTAAAAAGATATGTTTGGATGCCTTTCGTGGACTTTATGACGCGGCGGAACTGGATCGCTGTTTTGTTATTCATTGCTTTATACAAATATGGGGACGCCCTTTTGGGTGTTATGGCGAATCCTTTCTATTTGGATATTGGTTTTTTAAAAACAGAAATAGGCCTTGTTACAAAGGGCTTTGGTCTTGCGATGACGCTTTTGGGGGGTGTGCTTGGCGGGGCTTTTGTCGTGCGGTTTGGCACGCTCAACGCTTTAATGATTGGTGGCATTCTACAGGCAGCATCAAATGGGGTGTTTGCCTTGCAGGCTTGGATTGGCCCCGAGCTCCTGATGTTATTTGTGACGATTGGCATTGAGAATTTAACGGGCGGGATCGGCACAATTGCGTTTGTCGCATATTTATCCGGTTTGTGTAATGTGGCGTATACCGCGACACAGTTTGCACTATTATCATCGTTAATGGCGTTTACACGAACTGTGCTCGCTTCGGGCGGCGGATGGCTGGCAGATCAAATTGACTGGGTAAGCTATTTCTTACTCACAGGCTTTGCTGCAATTCCAGGACTGATGATGCTGGTGTGGCTTATGCGCCGTCAGATTTCGCCAAAAGACCTTTGATGGCGTTGGCCACAGGCGTGACGGGTATCGAAGACATTTCTCTAGACCCATAATCTCCAGCCCGAATGACATGTATATTTTCGATCATGGGTGGAAATTTTTCATAAACCGTAGGGCCATAAAGTGCAACAAGTGGTGCCCCTGCAACGGCTAGCATATGTGCAATGCCAGAATCGTTTGATACTGCAGCATTTAGTCTTTGTCCGAGTGCAATACTTAGCAAAGGGTCGTAGCCATGTTGTGTAGGTCCATCTCCGATTTGAAGAGGTAAAAGGGCTGTTGGAACTTGGGCGGTGATGATTGGTGTCCATTCTTCTTCTTGTGGTCCAATAAAGAAAACAGGAGTCCCGCCCTCAGTTTCTATTAGTTTTGCGACTTCAATGTATCTCTCGAGTGGCCAGCACTTTGGGCGACCTCCTGACCCAGGTGCAAACCCAATATATCGCGCGCTACTGGGAAGCAATGCGCGCGCATGCTGTTGATGGTGTTCTGGAATATTTAAATCAAGCGAGTTTGGTACCGGGAAGGACGACCCCGTGCATAGCTCTAAGAGATCAAGCATCTGACGCTGCATTGATTTTGGAAATTTATAGTGACGGTTTGGACGCGCCGAAGATAAAAGAAATTTTGCTGCTGGTGAGATGAAATATTGATGTCGAATGCGTTTGGCTGAAAGCGCCGTCCAAAAATTTCGCTGTGTATCTATCACAAGATCAAAATGGCGACCTGATAATGGGCGTTTCCCTATAAGTTCTTTCGGGGTTAAGCCGACACTGCCAAACTCGATGATCTCATCAATGTCATTTGTGATTGAGTGTGCTAAGGCATGCGCATAGACGGTCGTTTCCTTGCCCGCAAACCAAGTGAGTTGAGCGTTTGGAAACGCGCGCCGGAGACCTCGAACAAAGGGTAATTTTAGAAGCCCGTCTCCAAGTCGATCTAGGCCAACGTGCACAAGAACGCTTTTAATCTCATCACAGTTTAGCATTTTGAGAGTATTTCATGATTAACTTCACTGTGCTTCTGAAAACTGTGGAGCGATCGGTGCGCGGGCTTTAGAGTGTCCGCAATCGTAACGACAACGCAATAGATTAACTGAGGAATTCCAAATGAATTTGGACCAAGTACCGATTGGTGATAATCCACCATACGACGTAAATGTGCTGATTGAGATCCCACTTGGCGGCAATCCAGTAAAGTATGAGGTCGATAAGAAGTCCGGCGCTCTTTTTGTTGATCGATTTTTGCATACAGCCATGTACTACCCAACCAATTATGGCTTTGTCCCGCACACATTGTCTGATGATGGTGATCCGATCGATGCCGCTGTTTTGGGTCAAATGCCGGTTATTCCAGGATGTATCATCAAATGTCGACCAATAGGTGTTTTGGTCATGGAAGATGAAAGCGGCATTGATGAAAAATTGTTATGCGTGCCTGTGAATGAATTACACCCTTATTACGCCGACGTGAGCTCGTATCGCGATATACGGCCGGTGCTGATCAATCAAATCCAGCACTTCTTTGAGCACTATAAAGATCTTGAGCCAGATAAGTGGGTAAAGGTCCAGCGTTGGGGTGAAGCCGAAGAAGCGCTTGAACTTACGCGTCAAGCTATTGAGCGAGCCAAAGAAGCAAACGGAGGTTGACGCTTAATGCATCAACTCCATCTGCATATTTGACTGGATAATTATTCTACTGATTCGTGCGCTGTTAGTGCCGCTAGTGTAACCATATCCGAAGCAGTTGCGCCCATTGGGACGATTTGAACTGGTTTGCTTAACCCTTTTATCAAGGGGCCAAGCACAGTTGATTCGCCAATAGATGCCAGCAGCTTGGTGCCGATTTGTGCACTGTGTAAGCCCGGCATAATCAATGCATTTGCTGTATCAGAAAGCCGGCAGAACGGATAATTACCAAGTAGATTTTTGTTCAAGGCAACATCAACAGCCATCTCACCATCGTATTCGAAGTCAGCATTTCGGCTGTCGAGAATTTCGACGGCTTCGCTAACAATTTCAGCCCGTGGCATCGCAGGATGTCCAAAGTTTGCAAAAGAAATCAATGCAACGCGTGGCTCATGACCAAAGCGTCGAATTTCTGCCGCCGTTTGCTGTGCAATATCTGCAAGTTCAACGGCGTTTGGTGACTCATGAACTGCCGTATCAGCAACAAACAATGTCCGTCCGCGGTCTATGACCATGGACAACCCCATGACCCGTGCGCCAGGAGCAGGATCAATGACAGACGAAATGTTGTTCATCGCAGCATGATAATTGCGGGTTAGGCCTGTTACCATTGCGTCGGCGTCGCCCATTGCGACTATGCATGCGGCAAAGATATTGCGGTCTTGATTGACCATGCGTTGGCAATCGCGTTTCAAACTTCCTTTGCGCTGAAGGCGCTTGTAGAGATATTCGGCATAATCCGTATTTCGTGAGCTCAATCGCGCATTCTGGATCTGCATCCCATCATTCTTGCCAAGGCCGAGTGTCTTCATGGTTTCTAAGACACGCTCCTCACGGCCAACCAGAATTGGCGTGCCATACCCTGCATCAAAGAAAGCGTGGGCCGCACGGATAGATTTTTCTTCTTCACCTTCGGCGAACACAACACGACGTGGGTTTTTCCGAACCTTGTCGAGTATGTTCTGTAAATTACCTACAATTGGATTGAGGCGTGCAGACAACTCAACTGTGTATGCATCCATGTCTATAATGGGTTTTTGCGCAACGCCGGAATCCATTGCTGCTTGGGCAACGGCTTTTGGCACTGCAACAATGAGCCTTGGATCAAATGGTGTGGGGATTAAATAATCCGGGCCATATTGGAGGTGCGCACCAGAGTATGCTGCATCAACTTCATCTGGTACGTCTTCACGCGCTAAATTTGCAAGTGCGTGTGCTGCAGCAATTTTCATTTCTTCATTGATGCGGCGTGCACGAACATCAAGGGCACCCCTGAAGATATAAGGAAAACCAAGAACATTATTAACCTGGTTTGGATAATCTGAGCGACCTGTTGCCATGATCGCATCATCGCGAACAGCTTTTACATCTTCGGGCGTAATTTCTGGGTCAGGATTAGCCATTGCAAAAATGATTGGCTGATCCGCCATGGATGCGACCATGTCTTTATTCACCGCACCCTTAACGGAAAGACCAATAAAGACATCAGCACCTTTCATGGCATCAGCTAATGAGCGGGCATCGGTATCTACCGCTTGTGCTGATTTCCACTGGTTCATACCAGCCTCGCGGCCGCGGTAAATAACGCCTTTGGAATCACACATGGTAATGTTTGAAGCGGTAACACCCATTGCCTTCATTAAATCGGCACAGGCAATTGATGCTGCACCAGCCCCATTGATAACAATGTTGGAATTGGAAAGCGTGCGACCTGTTAACTCGATTGCATTAATCAATGCCGCCGCGGTAATGATGGCTGTTCCATGTTGATCGTCATGAAAAACAGGGACGTCCAGCAAATCACGTAAGCGCTCTTCAACCATGAAGCATTCTGGCGCTTTAATATCTTCGAGGTTTATACCACCAAAGGAATTGCCAAATAGGCGAACGCTTTCGACGATTTCATCAACATTTTCAGAGAAAACTTCAACATTGAACGCGTCCACATCTGCAAACCGTTTAAAAAGAACACATTTCCCTTCCATCACGGGTTTGCTTGCGAGTGGTCCGATATTGCCAATGCCCAGAACAGCTGTGCCGTTTGAAATTACAGCGACCATATTGCCGCGCGCGGTATAATCATAAACCCGAGTTTCATCTTCATAAATGGCCAGACAAGGTCCGGCGACGCCCGGTGAATACGCAAGAGTCAGGTCACGTTGGGTGGTTAGAGGCTTTGTTGGCTGAATTTCAATTTTGCCCGGCTTGCCTTCAGCATGCATCCGCAATGCCTCTTGATAGAGGAGCTCGGTAGCGCGTTCGTCCATGATTGTCTCTCCAAGGATGTCGACATCTGTTTTATTGTTTCGCCCAATGATCAATTGTCGATGTTTTATTTCTGAACCCCCATATTGCCTAGTAGAACAAAAAGTGCAACGACGCGTGTGTGAATAGTATCTGATATGCTAAGCTTTGCTCAGTTTACACTCAAATAAATCGCTTTTGCCCATGAACGACCTTACACACGCGAAAGAAAAAGAATCGACGAATGGCACAGTTGCGTCAGGCGACAAGCCTTTGACGCCGATGATGGCCCAATATCTGAATATAAAGCACGATCATCCAGACGATCTTCTGTTTTATCGTATGGGCGATTTCTATGAATTGTTCTTTGATGACGCTGTTGCGGCGTCGGCTGCACTTGATATTGCTCTGACGAAACGGGGCAAGCATCTGGGTGAAGATATTCCGATGTGCGGTGTTCCGGTCCACAGTCATGAGACATATTTAAACCGTCTCATTCGAAAAGGTTTTCGTGTTGCCATCTGTGAGCAGACTGAGGACCCAGCGGAAGCCAAAAAGCGTGGGGCAAAATCAGTTGTGCGGCGTGAGGTTGCACGTGTTGTAACACCAGGCACAATTTTTGAAGATGTTCTGCTTGAAGCGAAGCGGGATAATTATTTGGCGTGTATCGCTAAGGCTCAAACCCAGTTTGCAGTCGCGTGGTTGGATATATCGACGGGTTCTTTTAGAACTCAGGCGGCTCATCCAGGCGATCTCGCTACAATTTTAGCCCGTCTTGATCCGGGCGAAGTGTTGATAGCTGACGGATTGATGGGTGATGCGTTACCTGATCAGGTGCTTTTTGATGTTGAAGACCGGCTGACGACCTTGCCGACGAGCCGTTTTGACAGTGAGAATGGTCGCGCGCGACTTCACGAACTGTATGGCGTGAAGACACTTGATGCCTTTGGCGATTTTTCGCGCGCTGAAGTTGCTGCTGCCGGTGCGCTCGTTGATTACGTGCTCTTGACGCAAAAAGGTAGCTTACCGCGCCTTCACCCACTCGCAAAGGTCGAAGTGGGCACGGTGATGGAAATTGATGCAGCGACGCGTCGAAACCTTGAACTCACCCAAACAATGTCTGGTGATCGTAAGGGCAGCTTGCTTAGCGCCGTTGATAAGACCCTAACGGGCGGTGGGGCGAGATTATTGGCGTCTCGAATAGCAGCGCCTCTTATGGATCCAAAACAGGTAAACGCCCGCTTGGACCTTGTTTCTACTTTCTATGCTGATACATCGGCGCGGGATGATTTGCGCACACTTTTAAAATCTATACCCGAATTTGCGCGCGCACTTAGCCGCGTTACGCTTGAGCGTGCAGGGCCCAGGGATATTGGTGCCATTCGTACGGGCTTGAGCGTTGCAGAGAAAATTAAGGCAGCCCTTAGGGAAATGCCGACAATATCTTTGTCTCAGGACCTGCCAGAAATTCTCACTGACCTTGTGGGTCATGAAGCGCTATTGGATGAGCTTAATCGCGCAATGGTAGCGGAACCCTCTGTAAGCCTCAATGACAGCGGGTTTATTAATCGGGGCTACCATGCTCATTTAGATGAATTGATCGAAATGCGTGATGAGAGCCGTCGTTTGATCGCAGCGCTGCAAAGCCGTTACGCGACGGAAACAAAGATTCAAGCGCTCAAGATCAGACATAATAATGTACTGGGTTACTTTATTGAAGTGACGGCAAGGCAGGCAGATCAGATGCCGACAGACCCGGAAAGTCCGTTCATCCATCGCCAAACAATGGCCAATGCTGTGCGGTATACCACGGTAGAGTTAAATGATTTAGAGGCCGAGATTTCCCGTGCTGCGGAGCGTGCATTGGCGCTAGAGCTTGAAATCTTTAAAAAAATGGCTGACGAGATAATTAAATGTAGTACTGCGATTGATGCAACTGCGCATGCGATTTCCGTCCTTGATGTTGCGTCTGCCAGTGCGGAATTAGCGATTGATCATGTGTTTGTCCGGCCTGAAATAGATGACAGTGAGGCATTTACAATTGAAGGCGGTCGTCATCCTGTTGTGGAACTAGCGCTCAAGCACATGGGTGAGAGCAGCTTCGTTGCTAATGATTGTCGGCTCGAGGCTGGTGATGCGGATAATCCTGGTGCACGGTTGTGGTTATTAACGGGCCCAAATATGGCCGGTAAAAGCACGTTTCTTCGTCAGAATGCGTTGCTTGCTGTCTTGGCTCAGGCGGGCATGTTTGTGCCGGCAACGCGGGCGCATATCGGCATTGTTGATCGATTGTTCTCACGCGTTGGTGCGGCAGATGATCTTGCTCGGGGTCGTTCTACATTTATGGTCGAAATGGTAGAGACCGCGGCGATCCTTCATCAGGCGGGCCCAAGGGCTTTGGTTATTTTGGATGAGATTGGTCGCGGAACATCAACCTATGACGGTTTATCAATCGCTTGGGCCGTTGTTGAGCATTTACACGAAATCAATTGCTGTCGGGGTTTGTTTGCGACGCACTACCACGAGCTCACCACGTTGGCTGAGAGATTATCCAGTCTTACGTGCTATACAATGCGCGTGAAAGAATGGAAAAATGATGTCGTTTTCTTACACGAAGTTGGCCAAGGCACAGCAGATCGATCATATGGAATACATGTTGGCCAACTCGCTGGACTGCCACCTAATCTTGTTAAGCGCGCCGAAGAGGTCTTAAAGCGGTTGGAATCGACGGATAAGAAGCCAACCCAAGACTTAGGCGCAGACTTGCCATTGTTCTCTGCCCTTCAAGCGCAATCAAAAGCTGTTATAAAAGAAAGTTTGATTGAAGATGCAGTTAATAAAATTAATCCAGATACCTTGACGCCACTTGAGGCACTTGAAACGCTGTATAAGCTTAAATCATTAAGCGTAGAAGAAAATTAACAAGAATAACGCATAAATCTTATTTGTGTACTTGTTGCACAAATCTGTCTCTGTTTCCGATTTTGAGTCGCCTTGAATGTGATCGTTAAAAAATGAACGAATTTTTTCCCCTACAAACGGTCAGTTGAGATATAAACCCATCTATGGCACGCATTTTAAAACCCCGTGAGATTATCGATAGAAAAGCACTTTTAGGTCAGCTTGATGAAATACTTGGCTGGTCAGGCTACAATACGGATACTCAGCGAGATATTTTTCAGATCTACAAATCCGCTCTTGAGTCAGGACGCTTGGAAATCCGTCGTAGATTTGAAGCTGGCGAGCAATCTGGCGGTAAAACGGTTGTTGCGGGCTCATACCTTCTTGATCAATTAATTCGGGTGGTTTTTGAAGTGGCAGCTGAGCACGCCTTTCCAATCGGCGTCGAGACGGCCGGTGATGCGATGTCGGTGGTGGCAACAGGTGGATATGGACGGGGCGAACTTGCGCCTCAATCAGACATCGATTTGATGTTCTTGCTTCCCTATAAGCTTACGCCCCGTACGGAACAAGTTGTCGAATATGTTCTCTATACCCTATGGGACCTGGGCTTAAAGGTCGGGCATGCAACGCGTTCGGGCGATGAAGCGATACGCTTGGCAAAAGAAGACCTTACGATCCGAACCAGCCTATTAGAATCACGATTGATCGCAGGCGATGCTAAGCAATTTGAAGACTTTGAGCGTCAATTTAAAACATCCGTTATCGATGGTACCGGCAACGCATTTGTTGAACAAAAATTAGACGAGCGAGATGGTCGACACGCGCGTATGGGTGATACGCGCTATGTACTTGAGCCAAACATCAAGGAAGGCAAAGGAGGGCTTCGTGATCTGCAGACGTTGATGTGGATCGCTAAGTATCTTTATGACGCCCGGAGCATTGATGATCTCAAACTAAAGGGCGTCCTCACGGCAGACGATGCGCGGCGCTTTGATAAGGCCCAAGAATTTCTTTGGACGGTGAGATGTCATTTACATTATTTGGCGGATCGCCCCGAGGAGCGTTTGACTTTTAATGTGCAAACCGAAATGGGCGAGCGCATGGCATATACCGACCACGCAGGTTTGAGCGGTGTTGAACGTTTCATGAAGCATTACTTCTTAATTGCAAAGGATGTCGGTGATCTAACGCGGATCATCTGCGCAGCGCTCGAAGAGCAACATAAAACAAAGAGCAAAAGGTTTCGATTGCCGACCTTTGGGCTTGGTGGGCCGAAAATTGATGGCTTTAAAGTCGATGGAGATCGGATTTCAGTCGAGAGTGATGACTTGTTTGCGACAGATCCGCCCAAGCTTCTGGATTTGTTTTGGCAGGCGCAAAAACATGATCTCGATATTCATCCGAATGCCCTGAGATTGGTTACAAAAAATCTTCGACGTATCACGCGAAAGCTGCAGAACGATGTGACCGCGAACCAGACTTTTGTGAATATATTAACGGGGCCCGATCCCGATAAAACGTTAGTGCGGATGAATGAGTCTGGGGTGTTTGGTAAATTTGTCCCTGACTTTGGGCGGGTTGTCGCCCAAATGCAGTACGACATGTATCATGTGTATACCGTGGACGAGCATACGATCCGCGCAATTGGCGTTTTGCATGGCATCGATACAGGCCGTTTGATTGATGACCATCCTGTCGCTTGTTCTGTGATTAGCGAAGTTCAGTCGAAACGGGCGCTGTATCTAGCTGTGCTACTTCATGACATTGCAAAAGGTCGAGGTGGAGATCATTCAGAGCTTGGCGCAGAAATAGCACTAAAGCTCGGGCCAAGGATGGGCATGAGCGAATGGGAAACAGAGACTGTTGCATGGCTCGTCGAAAAACATCTTTTGATGAGCAATACGGCATTTAAGCGCGATATAGATGACCCAAAAACAGTTGCGGATTTTCGTGAGATTGTTCAGTCACCAGAACGCCTGCGTTTACTGCTCATTCTGACAGTTGCCGATATTCGGGCCGTTGGGCCAAATGTCTGGAATGCCTGGAAAGCCGGCCTTCTACGTGAGCTCTACTGGCAAACACGTGAAGCCATGTACGGGGAAACACCAAAAGACCGGCTGGCGAAACGATCCGAAAATGCCAAACATAAATTACGCGACGCGCTTGAAGCTCAAGCGCCAAGATGGTCTGACGAAGACATTGAGTATCATTTTGATCTCGCAAGAGAGACGTATTGGTTATCATTTGATACCGAAACACTGGTAAGGCATGCAGAGATAACGCGCATGTCCGCTTCGGAAGACAAGAAACTCCACATCGAACTGCACTCAGATGAAGCGCAGGCAGCCACCGAAGTTTTAGTATATACAGCAGACCATCCGGGACTGTTTTCAAAAGTAGCCGGGGCTTTATCCCTAGGCGGCGTAAGTATTGTGGACGCAAAAGTTATAACACTAAACAATGGCATGGCTCTAGATACATTCTGGGTTCAGGACGCGCAATCGGAGGCAATATCCGGTTCGGCTAGAATGGAACGCATTACGGCGCGGATTGAACGTGCATTATCAGGCGTTGCGTCCCCTGCATATGAATTAAGAGAAGCGCGCGCAAATGCGATGCTATCGAGAACGAGTGTATTCAAAGTTCCACCTCGGGTCCTCATTGATAATAATGCAAGTCGCACCCATACGGTTATTGAAGTTAACGGGCGCGACCGCCTCGGGTTTTTGCATGATATCACAGATGTGATTACGCATGCAGGACTACAGATTTCATCAGCACATATTTCAACATACGGCGAGCGAGTCGTTGATGTGTTTTATGTGAAAGACATCTTTGGTTTGAAAATGGAACAACCAACCAAAATCAAGACTGTGAGAGGGAAGCTTCTTGCTGCCATCGATACGGTCCAATCAAAGAACAAACCAGAGGCTGCTGAGTGAGGATGCCTACTCGATTGTTGGCCGCCATGGGCTTGCCTCAATTCTATTATAGACCCGAAACATGAATCTCGTTCGCGCAATATCTGCTATTGGCTCGATGACGATGTTAAGCCGTGTCTTCGGTTTCGTTCGCGATATCTTGGTTGCACAATTTTTGGGTGCAGGCGCTGTTGCTGATGCTTTTGTCGTGGCGTTCCGGTTTCCAAATTTATTCAGGCGGTTATTTGCAGAAGGTGCCTTCGCCGCTGCATTTGTACCGATGTTCTCAAGAAGCCTTGAAGGTGAAGGGGATGAAGCGGCTAGAAAATTCGCTAGCGAAGCGTTTAGTGTCCTTGCATTAATACTATTCGCATTTGTCGTTTTTGCTGAAATTTCCATGCCCTGGTTGATGCCATATCTCGCCCCGGGATTTGATAATGTTCCAGGTAAAATGGAAATGGCGACAGAGTTCTCAAGGATCGCATTCCCATATCTCTTTTTCATATCGCTCGTCGCGCTGCTATCTGGGGTGCTGAATGCGTACGGAAAATTTGCTGGGGCCGCCGCAGCGCCTGTTCTGCTAAACATCACGCTCATTGCGGCCCTATTGGGATTTGGTGGGTCCGATGAAGAATCTGGGCGTACACTTGTTTGGGGTGTTTTTGCAGGTGGTGTCGTTCAGCTTATTTGGCTATTTTGGCATTGTCGCAAAATTGGTTTCACCGTTAAAATCAGTGCGCCAAAGCTCAGCGAAAAAGTACGTACCCTTGGCAGCCGTATCCTTCCCGTGATGTTTGGCGCAAGCTTGTATCAAATCAATCTGTTGATCGGCACTATCTTGGCGACAACAATTTCTGATGGCGCAGTTTCATATCTGTACTATGCGGACCGGGTGACTCAATTGCCATTGGGTGTCGTGGGAATTGCAGTTGGTACGGCACTCCTACCAATGATTTCAAGACAATTGGAAGCGGGTGATGTTGACAAGGCGAACGCGGCACAAAACCGCGGGACTGAGCTTGCATTATTATTGACTGTCCCAGCCGCAATCGCTTTGGTGGTCATACCAGAACCGATTATCAGTGTGTTATTTGAGCGAGGTGCATTTGGGGCTGATGCGAGTGAGGCGACGGCTATGGCGCTTATGGCTTATGCCATTGGTCTGCCAGCTTACGTTGGAATACGTGTATTTACGCCAGGGTTTTTCGCGCGCGAAGATACAGCGACACCAGTGCGCATTGCTGCAGTTTCTATCGTCGTCAATGTTGCTTTGAATCTATGGCTGATAAACTATTTTGGACATGTGGGCATTGCGCTCGCATCCAGTATATCTGCGTGGCTAAATGTCGTATTGCTGGTTTTTTTCTTGTCGCGTCGGGGTCATTATCAAGCTGATCGTCGTTTAGTGATACGGATCGCTGGAATTCTTGGCGCCAGTGCCGTCATGGCTGCTGTTTTATGGTTTGGCGCGGCTTGGGCCGTGCCATGGCTTTCCGGAACGATCATCGAAAAGGTCGTTTCCTTAACCGCCCTCGTCGTCGGGGGTGGTATCGTTTACTTAGGCGCGGCACGTGTCTTTGGTGTATTTTCAATTGCCGAAATCAAAGCGAGTGTTTGTGGCGCTAGGCAGAGCAATTGATACCTCGCTTGACCGGTTCCGAGCAACGGGCGATAAACCGCGCCTGACTTCAAAGTGGGATTGAATATGAACCAACGAATATTTTCTGGCGTACAGCCAACCGGCAACCTGCATCTTGGGAACTATCTGGGCGCTATTCGTAATTGGGTAAAGCTCCAAGACGATTACGAATGCTTGTTCTGCGTTGTTGACCTTCATGCAATCACAGTTTGGCAGGAGCCAGAGAAGCTACGTCAATCCACTCGTGATGTTGCCGCTGCATTAATAGCTGCCGGCGTCGATCCCAAAGAACAGATCATCTTTAATCAATCCCAAGTTCCAGGACATGCAGAACTTGCATGGATCTTTAATTGTGTTGCGCGGATGGGTTGGCTTGGACGAATGACGCAATTCAAAGAAAAGGCAGGCAAAGATCGTGAAAACGCATCTGTTGGCCTCTTTGCGTATCCAAGCCTCATGGCAGCAGACATACTTTTATATAAAGGTACCCATGTTCCTGTTGGTGAAGATCAGAAACAGCATCTGGAGCTTGCACGAGATATCGCACAAAAATTCAATAACGATTTCAAAACAGAAACGTTTCCTATCCCCGAGCCGCTTATTCTTGGTACGTCGACACGCGTGATGTCGCTCAAAGATGGCACGAAGAAAATGTCTAAGTCGGACCCTTCGGACTTATCGCGGATTAACATGACCGACGATGCGGACACGATCGCGCGTAAGATTAAAAAGGCAAAAACGGATCCAGATTTATTGCCAGATACAGTTCAAGGTCTTGATGGGCGGCCAGAAGCACGGAATCTTCTGGGCATTTATGCGACTTTGGCAGAAACGACGGTTGATCAAGCGGTTCAAACATTTGCTGGCCAGCAGTTTTCGGCACTGAAAACTGAACTTTCAGATGTGGCGGTCGCTAATTTAGCGCCAATCCAAGATGAATATCGGAGATTGCTCGCGGATAAGGGCCATGTTGATAGCGTTTTGGCAGACGGTGCAGAGCGCGCGCGCACCATGGCAGAGCCTGTATTACGAGAAGTTCAAGACGTTATTGGCTTCCTTCGAGTGAAGCTTTCTAGAAAACCTACGTGAGTTAAACGTCTTTGTGACTTGCATCGACAAGGCAACTGCCCCAATTAAGTGTTACAATGCCAAGGCATAACGTTGCATACTATTAAACCTTCGCAGCACTTTAAAGTTGGAGAACAACATGTTTATTCAGACCGAGAGCACACCTAATCCCGCGACTTTGAAGTTTTTACCGGGAAAGGCAGTGATGCAAAGCGGCACAGCCAACTTTGCAGATCAATCTGAAGCGGGACGGTCTCCATTGGCAGTTCGGTTATTTTCGATTGAAGGTGTTGCAGGCGTATTCTTGGGCTCAGATTTTGTCACAGTGACTAAAAGTGATGACAAGGAATGGGATGTTATGCGTCCTCAAATCCTTGGTGGGATTATGGAACATTACCAATCCGGTCGAGCGATTATTGATAACGATGAAAGCGCGGATGCGTCAGATGATGATTCGGAAGATGATCCAATCATTAAACAGATCAAAGAGTTAATTGATACGCGCGTGCGCCCTGCTGTTGCGCAAGATGGCGGCGATATTGTCTTTAAAGGCTTTGAAGGCGGCATTGTATCGTTACATATGCAAGGCGCTTGTGCTGGTTGTCCAAGCTCTACAGCGACACTAAAGCATGGGATTGAAAATATGCTTAAGTATTACGTGCCTGAAGTTCAGGAAGTCCGCGCCGTCGAATAAGGCGACCACAAAACCCCAATATATTGACATTTTTTAACTTTGGATGTACACCCACTGACATCGGTCATGTGATGAACCTAGTTTGTTAACCATAATTGATTGACTAGCAGAGGCCTGACAGGTGAAAATACCGCAGGCTTCAAGGATTGTCAGAATACCCAGGGCAAGAGTAACGAGAGAACAGGGGCTATGCTGCCGCGAATAGGGTCACATTGAGAGCATTTATGACGACTCGAAAATTTGACCGAATCATTCTTTGTTTTATCGGCGGCGCTGTTTTAGCGACAGCTACAGCAAGTATCGTGAGCCCGAATTCAGGTCTGACGGTAGCACCGCGTGTCTCTTTCGATAGTGCCCGCGCAGAGGCTATACCTCTAAATCAAAACGCTCGAAGCTCCGCTTCTGGAGGTATCAAATCCGCCTCTAGATATGATATTGAATCACTACGTAAGGTTCAGGACCTCGCCCAGGGCTTTAAAGAAATCGGCTATAATTTAGATGGCGTTCGTGACGATGCGCTGGTGCCACGCGTATTTTTGGCGGAACTGCCGCATGACCTTAATGAAACCGCTGAAGTTTCACTCAAGAAAACTGTTTTCTTCAAAATGATGCTGCCTCTTATTTTGAATGAGAATGAGCGAATTCTTGCGGATCGGAACCGTCTGCACCAAATTAAAACATCCATGGCGCTTGGGGCTAAAATTGAAGCGCGTGACCGTCTATGGTTGGCCGTTTTGGCAGAGCGTTACAAACTAAAAGATGAAAATATAGATGTATTGTTAAGGCGTGTTGATATTGTGCCGCCGTCATTGGCAATGGCACAGGCTGCTGAAGAAAGCGGCTGGGGAACGTCAAGGTTTGCGCAAACTGCGAATGCACTATACGGCCAGTGGACAACGTCAGATGGAAAGGGAATTATTCCAGAAGATCGCCCCGAAGGTATGGACCATAAAGTTAGAGCCTTCGATAATCTGGCGCAGTCGGTCTCCGCGTATATGCGTAATCTAAATACGCACAGGGCTTACCGCGAGTTCCGCAAGCATCGGAAATCCATTCGTGGCAAAGGACAGGCATTGAATGGTTCCGTTCTGGCAGCAAATTTAACGCGTTATTCTGAGCGCGGCAAGAAGTACGTTGATAGTGTACGTGCAATTATCAATGTAAATCAGTTGCTTGGGTTGGATGATGCTCAGCTCGTAAAAGACGATGCTGACGATCAATCAGTCTGATTTTTCTTAGGCACATAATATTGTCGGCCTAACCAATACCAAATCCCATTGCCAGCAGGAATCGTGCAGTTGAGGCGTGTGCGCCCCGGTGGCATTGCTTTATCTGCGCGCACTTCAAATCTAGACCCTAAGCGCTGTACCATAAGTTTTTCAACGTGTGATCCATAGCAATTCAGACGATCGAGGCCTTTGTCAGGCCAAGTCACGGTAAACCCGATAAGTGGCGGGTTCGTTTTTCCAATTGTTGGATCGTCCGGTGTGATGTCAGCTACGCGAACAGGTAAAGCATTGGCAGCGAGTTTAAATCGATCAATAGATCCAAATGCTTCGTTCATCGCAAATCGGGGCAAGTAGTACATTTCCCCACCGGTTCCGATTGCGCCTGAATGCTGACCGAATGCGGCTACAAATCCTGCTTTTTTTACTAACGCCATTGTTTCGAGATTAGCTTCGCCATAAGGGTAAGCGAATAAATCAGGGGTATTGCCTAATTTAGCTTCAAACTGTTCATTCGATTGGCTTAGTTCGTCAATTATTTTGGCGCGGCTCAGATCAGCCATATGCGGATGAAATTTTGTTTGACTGCCAATGGTGACGCCTTCTTCGGATATCTCTCGAAGTTGCTCCCACGACATATATCTTGGTAATTGCTTATCAACGGGATCCGTGGCGACAAAGACGGTTAACGGTAACCCTGCTTCTTTCAAAATTGGCCATGCTCGTGAATAGACAGAAGAATAAGCATCATCGACGGTCAAGCCGACAGTCTTTGGTGGCAACGCCTCGCCGTTTCTAAGAGCAGCAATAATTTTTGGCAATGACACGACGTTGTATCCACCATTTTTGAGCTCAGCAACGTGTTCGCGAAACTGATCCATCGTAACGTTTGTTGAAGGAAAATCTTGTTCGCCAAACCGATGGTACATTATGACGACGGCCTGGGTTGGCGGTGCGTCTGCTCGAACGTCGCTGGTTAGCGGTGATAAGCTAATGCTTATGGTGCTCAAGATAATAGCGGCGAATGCCAATATAATACGGTGTAACATTCCATATGCCTTTTTTGATCACAATCGATTAGAACATGAGTGGTTTACTAGACCTTAGCAAGAATCGTTGCGGATTGTGAGAAACATCATCAACATTATGAAAACGTTAGACGTATCGTTTGTGACGATGCGCACGAGAATTTAAACATTTAGACGGAGACCGACTATGCGGCAATGCTTAGATGAAAACGCTTTGGATTTAATGTTCAGAAAAGCGCGGACACAAAACGATTGGCTCCCGTTGCCTGTTGAATCAAAGGTACTGGAGGCGATTTGGGATGATGCACGCATGGGGCCAACAAGTGCGAATTGTAGTCCAGCGCGCATGGTCTTTGTCACCACAAAGGCAGCAAAAGAGAAATTGCGTCCAAGCTTGATGGAAGGAAACGTCGAGAAAGTCATGGACGCCCCTGTCACGGTAATAATTGGTTATGACACAGCATTCTATGAAAAATTACCCGTATTATTTCCGCATACAGATGCAAAATCATGTTTCATCGGAAACGACGATTTAATCCAAGAAACAGCTTTCTGGAATGGCACATTACAGGCGGCCTACTTGATGCTTGCTGCCCGGGCGCATGGTCTGGATTGTGGGCCAATGTCTGGCTTCGAGAATGAACAGGTTGATGATATATTTTTTAAGGGCACGACGATTCGATCCAACTTCATTTGTAGTTTAGGTTACGGTAGCGATAAAAAACTATATCCAAGAGGCCCGCGGCTATCGTTTGCCGAGGCGTGCCGCGTCGAATAAACATGAGTGCGTGGAGATCTCCACGCTTTGTTGAAGAAAAAACAGGAAGCCCTCGTGAGCAGGAATGTAATCTCTGCAAGCATTTATGTTGTGTTGGTTGTGGTGGCGATCATATCGCGTATTTGGCCATTTCCATTTGACCGCGAGATTGGTATTGCCCTTACAGTTCTCTTCTTGAGCTTGGAAATCCTTCGTGCGCCTCCTCTGCAGCGAAATGTTGGCGGTCTGATATTTTTCTCTGGTGCAGCCGCGTTATGGGCTGGCGGAGATCTTATTGGCGGCTTGATGGATGGCCTGGAGCGCTCACAAATTTTTCTGGTGATGTTCTTTGCTGTGACCTGGCTTAGAGAGCCTGCAGTGACCAGCCCTTCACTTCGACTGCTACGTGATTCCGTTATCGCGCAACCTGCGGGGCGGAGATATCCAATTCTTTGGCTAAGCGCGCATTTCTTAGGGTCGGTTCTGAATTTAGCTGCAATGAGTTTGCTTTCGAGTATGGCAGGGGAGCAAAAAGATCGGCGCCTTAAGAAAAGATTATCGATTGCGTTGATGATGGGGTTCACGACGGCGTCAACGTGGGGGCCATTTTATGTAAGTATAGCGGTTGTTCTTACAGCGATCCCAAGTGTCCGGTGGATTGAAATAGCGCCCTTAGGCTTTGTCCTTTCAATGCTATTGTTGTTCGTTGGATGGGGGTATGATCGATTATTTCTTCGTGAGAAAGCGGCAACCGAAGGGCACCGCGAAGCTGTGCCAATGACTTTACAAACGGTCGGGCGGTCGGCATTTCTTTTATTACAGTTGATCGTTCTTGTGATGGGTGCGCATGAGATTATAGGGCTGTCTATTCCCATCGCGTTGGGTGTGATTGGGCCGCCGTTCGCAATTGCATGGGCAGCTATGCAGGCACGCAAAGGACACCGTTGGGCTAGTGGCGCCAAGCCTCTGCTTTATCGAATATTTATCAATCTCCCTGAATTGCGGAATGAGGCTGTTGCTTTCGTTGCCGCATCAGTTCTAGGCGTTGGCGTATCAAAGGTCCTGCCTCCCGAAGTGATAAGTGCTCAACTTCAGTCCCTTAATATCACAGGGGATGCCGTCATTGTTTCTCTGGTATTCGGCATGACACTTGCTGGCGTTGCAGGCCTACATCCGGTTATCCTTGCGATATTGGTAGGCGAGGTGATGCCGCCTGAAATCATTGGTGTTGCACCAGAAGTGATGGCAATAGCTATGCTTGGTGTGTGGGGGACATCAACGATGGTGTCTCCGTTCTCGGCCACAACATTGTTTATGGCGCGGGTTGTGAATGTGCCAAGCCATGTGATTGCATGGCGATGGGATGTCCCCGTTGTTCTTCTTTCGGCAAGTGTCGTTGCGGCGTATATCGTTACAATCCGTCACTTGCTGTACTCATAAGGACGAAGCTGCAATGACGCTTATGCTAGGGATTGATACCGCAACGACAGGATGTTCAGTTGCTCTAATGGACGGTGCAACGTGTCTTGCTGAAAATCAGTCAAGGATGCCTCGTGGGCAATCTGAAGCCCTTGCCCCAATGATTGAAGACGTCATGAAGTCGGCCGGCATCTCATTTGATCGTCTCGACGGCATTGCCGTGACGCGTGGCCCTGGTGCATTCACGGGACTAAGGATCGGTCTCGCAGCGGCCCGGGCAATGGCGTTATCGATTGTAAAGCCATGTATCGGCATCACAACGTTTGATTCCTTATCAGCGCAGGCACGGCAGCGTGAAAATATAGAAACCGGCACGGCATTGCTTGTCGCTATTGAAAGTAAGCGAGCAGAAATATTCGTCAGCATGTATGGATTTGACGGTGCGTTGTTGATCGAGCCGAGTGCGCTGCGACCTGAAGCTATTGAAAAGATGCCTGAGGGCATCACCTCGGTCATCATTGTTGGGGATGCATCCCAAAAGGTTGAAAGCGCACTCATTGGTCGCGTAGACGTGCGACGTATTGAAGACATCGAAGTTCCTGACGCTAAAGTCGTTGCTAATTTTGGGTTAAATCTTTTGGGAACGCCTGAATTAGCAACGCCAACGCCGTTTTACCTCCGGCCGCCAGACGCTTCTATACCAAAACAAAAGTAGAGACTTCAGGCTTCTTTCTTGATCCACAAAGTATAGATATCAGCTTCGGTGCTTTCAGGCTCGATGCCTAGAATGGTATGGCCGTGCTGACGTGCTGATTTTGGCACATTTTCCAGGGGCTCATTGCCTTTGAGGCGAACTTCCAAGACGTCGCCAACAGCGATTTTTTCAATCATCAGCTTGGTTCGCACGAATGTCATTGGACAAATAAAGCCCGTTATATCAATATGATGATCAGATATAATTGTATCCGGTTTATGGTTTTCTGTTGTCATGTCTATCACTTTAGCCGCTCTCTGAATTTACTTGTGCAGACTGATGTTTTTAAGCTTTGTGGACAATCAATTCTTTTGTTCATTTAAACTATGCTCCCAAAAACATAGTGCCTGTGACTGTAATCGTATATTATGTATAGAAGCGCTAAGAAGATTGGCTTGGGCCGCAAATCTGACATGAAGAAACCATGTAAATGATAGATTGCTTCTCGTGTATTTACAGTCAAGGTCTTCACATGTGATTGATAGCGGGCTACCATCAAAAAAATATCATTTAGGGGACGCAAATGGGCGAAACTCGCCTTGAGAGATTGTGCATCGAAAAAGGCATGAAAATGACCGAGCAACGGCGTATTATTGCGCGTGTTCTGTCGGTTGCTGATGATCACCCAGATGTTGAGGAAGTTTATCGCCGCGCATCTGAACTAGATTCTAAGATTTCTATTGCAACGGTTTATCGAACAATGCGCTTGTTTGAAGATGAGGGCATTGTTGATCGTCATGATTTTGGTGATGGCCGCGCGCGCTATGAGGAAACCTCTGAAGAGCATCATGATCATTTAATCGATGTTAAATCTGGTCGCGTGATTGAATTCCACAATGAGGAAATTGAGGCCCTACAAGAGCGCATTGCTCGCGAGCACGGCCTTAAGCTCGTTGACCATCGGCTTGAGCTGTATGGCGTGCCATTGACGGAGCCAGATCAGAAGAGATGAGCAATGATGAGTGAGACGTGTTTGCCTTGACAGACCAGCATCAGATTATCATGTTCCGCGCCCCAATGCCTTGTCACGTATACAAGCATGAATTCCGTATATTTTGGATAGTGAAGACGTATTGAAAAAATCGGTCCACATTAAGTCATATGGCTGCCAAATGAATGTTTATGATGCATCGCGTATGGCTGATGTATTGGCACCATTAGGGTATGTGTCAGCAGATGAGATGACAGGCGCCGATCTTGTTATTTTAAACACCTGCCATATTCGCGAGAAGGCCGCAGAAAAAGTGTATTCTGAGCTTGGTCGTTTGAAGCTAGAAAAAGACGCGCGAAAGTCTTCTGAAAGTCCGATGCGGATTGCTGTTGGCGGCTGTGTTGCGCAGGCTGAAGGTCAAGAAATTCTGAGGCGCGCACCCTACGTTGATCTCGTATTTGGGCCACAAACTTACCATCGATTGGCACTCATGCTGAACGAATTTGAAAGCCATGGAAAACCCGTCGTTGATACGGAATTCCCAGCAGATGATAAGTTTGATCAATTGCCTGATGCGGGCAAAGTCGAGGGAGCAAGCGCTTTCCTGACAGTACAAGAAGGTTGCGATAAATTCTGCACTTTCTGTGTGGTGCCTTACACCCGAGGGTCCGAGTTTTCCAGGCCCGTTGACCCTGTGATGCGCGAAGCCCGTTTATTGGTTGGTAAAGGTGCGCGCGAAATCTCACTGCTAGGTCAAAATGTGAATGCTTATCATGGTATCAATGAGCAAGCAGATGGCACGCAGACGGAATGGACGTTGGGACGGTTAATCCGTGAGCTGGCTGAAATTGATGGCGTTGAGCGTATTCGGTATACGACCTCTTATCCTGCTGAAGTCGATGAAGATTTGATCGAGGCGCATAGGGATGTCCCTGAACTTATGCCTTACTTGCACCTTCCCGTTCAGTCGGGTGCAGACAAAGTTCTGAAAGCGATGAACAGACGCCATACTTCAGGCGACTATAAGGATATTGTCGCACGGTTGAGAATTGCTCAGCCTGATCTTGCTCTGTCTTCTGATTTTATCGTTGGCTTCCCGGGCGAAAGTGACGCCGATTTTGAAGAGACGATGGCACTCGTTCGTGACGTCGAATTTGTGCAAGCTTATTCGTTCAAATATAGCCCTCGACCGGGTACACCTGCGGCAGATATGACAGATCAAGTTCCTGAACATATAAAGTCTTTACGACTTCAAAAGCTGCAAGCCGAACTTTCGCGACAGCAAATTGCGTTCAATCAGTCATGTATTGGGCGAAGTCTACCCGTTTTGTTCGATCGGCGTGGTTCGCGCTCGGGCCAACTTGTTGGCCGAAGCCCATATATGCAAAGTGTTCATGTTGATTTACCAGACTCGTATTTAGGAGAGATGATGACGGTCAAAATAGATGAGGCGAAACCTAGTAGTCTTACAGGCGTCGTCGTAGAGAAAATTGACCGAGTTTCCCAAATGTTACGCCAGGAGGCTGTCACTTGAGCCGCGCAACACGTTCGGCGCCGCGCGAAAAGTCATCCGCCAAGACAACACGTAAAAAGACATTTCAAAAAAATGGATTGGCGATAGCGCTGTTTGGCTCACACCATAGCCATCTTACACTCATTGAAACGGCCCTAAATGTGGTTATCCATGCGCGGGGAAATGAAGTCACAATTACAGGCGATGCTGAGGCTGTAGCACGGTCATTAAGCGTTCTTAACGGGCTATATGAGCGTCTTGAGCGTGGCCAGGACATTGAAGAAGCGGAAGTCGATGCAATGTTGCGATTTTCTGCTGAACCAGAGCGAAAGATGCCGAGTACTGAAGGTGGTGTGAGCACGCTAAATCGTGTTGTAACTGCACGCACCCCGAAGCAGGCGGATTATCTTATTGCAATCGATGAGTCGGAGTTGGTGTTTTCTGAAGGGCCTGCGGGCACCGGGAAAACCTATCTTGCTGTGGCTAAGGCAGTGGAGCGGCTTGTCCGTGGAGATGTTGAGAGGATTATTCTTTCACGCCCTGCCGTTGAAGCAGGTGAGCAACTTGGATTTTTACCAGGTGATATGCGTGAAAAAGTTGATCCGTATTTGCGGCCACTCTATGACGCGCTGCATGACATGATGCCGGGTCAACAGGTGCAAAAGCGTCTTGAGAGTGGCGAAATCGAAGTCGCGCCGCTCGCATTTATGCGCGGTCGAACGTTGGCGAATGCTTTTGTTATTCTTGATGAAGCACAGAACACAACTGCTGTGCAGATGAAGATGTTTTTAACACGACTGGGTGAAAATTCACGGATGGTTATCACAGGTGACTTGAGCCAAGTCGATCTTCCGCGTGGTACTCGCTCTGGATTGCGTGATGCGCGTGAAGCCCTAAGTGATGTTCAAGGTATTCGCTTTTTGCGCTTTGATGAGGAAGATGTTGTCCGCCATCATCTCGTCGGTCGTATCGTTAAGGCTTATAATAGTCTTGAGAACAAGCGTGGTGCTGGTGCTCAATATCGACACGATGACAGCGATCCGGAAAATGATGGCACCTGAAACGGCGAGTACTGACACAAGTCTGCACATCGATATTGATATCCGCATAAACGCTTGGCGCGAAGAGCAAAGTAATATTGAGGCGCTCTCCAGGCAGGCTCTTGAAATGGCTTGGGCGTCTTTAGATTATCCGGAACGGGATTATGAAGTGTCTTTGGTTCTAGGTGATGATGAAATGCAACGTGCATTGAACAGCCAGTACCTTGGGAAAGACACATCAACCAATGTGCTCTCATTTCCGAGTGACGAAGCGAATACATGTGACTTTCCTTTAGAGGCATCGCTTCCGCTAGGGGATATCATTGTTGCGTTTGAGACAGTGAAGCGGGAATGTGAGCAAGAAGAAGTATCTTTCTCAGACCATTTTTGCCATTTAGTGGTTCATGGGATGTTACATCTTGCGGGATTCGACCATATATCATCCGTGGAAGCCGAAGCCATGGAAGCGTTGGAAACCGACATTCTGTCAAAGCTTGGTATAAACAACCCTTATGCCGATGGTATTATTTTGGACCACGGTTAACGGAATTGAAGATGAACGATAAGATTACATCAACTGAGAACGCTGACCCTACTCCAGATGAACCATCTAGTCCGAATGGACTGGAATCAGGGGCAGAAGAAACCAATAAGAACGGAAATTTCTCCACGGTGATGCGAGAATTAGTTCGAGGTTTTCGTCGGATATCAGGCAATGGCGGATCAGCTAGAGATACGCTTGATGAATTAATAGAAGGGCGTGAAGAAGCTGAGTTACCGCTAGATTCTGATGAGCGGTTGCTGGTTGCCAATATTTTAGAGCTTCGAAACCTCACAATTTATGATGTTATGGTGCCGCGCGCTGACATTGTGGGTATCCCACTCAACGCATCCCTCGGCGAAGTAATCGATTTAACGAAACGCGAAGGCCATTCTCGTCTGCCTGTTTATCGCGACACGTTGGACGATGTCCAAGGCATGGTCCACATCAAGGACGTATTGGGATGGCGGGGTAAAGACGCCGAATTTCGCATAGCCGATATTCAACGTAAACTTCTATTTGTAGCGCCATCAATGCGTGTCCTTGAGCTCTTGCTTGAAATGCGCGTGAAGCGTTCGCATATGGCGCTGGTTGTTGATGAGTTTGGTGGTGTTGATGGTCTTGTCACGATTGAGGATCTTGTTGAAGAGATCGTCGGTGAAATTGATGACGAGCACGATCAAGATGATGAGCCCAAGATGGAGCGCCGAAAAGACGGCTCATGGGTGGCCGACGCGCGTATTGAACTAGATACATTTGAAGAGCGGGTCGGCTCTTCAATACTTGGTGATGACCATGAGGACATAGATACCCTCGGCGGCCTCGTCTTTGCTATCGCAGGCCGTGTCCCTATCCGAGGTGAAATTATTTCCCATCATAATGGCGTTGAGTTCGAGATATTGGACGCTGACCCTCGTCGCATACATCGGGTTCGATTATGGCAACGTGAAAACGCTGAAGATAGCATTGTAGCGGCAACAGAATGATTGCCGCGGCTGGCTGGCGTCGTTGGCTATTCGCTTTTTCTATGGGCGCGCTGGCAGCGGCCGCACTGCCACCGTTCTATATTCTCCCTGTTTTATGGCTGTCATTCTCTGGCCTCGCATACCTTAATTTAACAGCAAATTGTTGGCGTCAGGCTTTCTTTGAAGGATGGCTATTCGGCGTTGGCTGGTTCGGTGCAGGTTTATATTGGGTTGGGCATGCATTCCTTGTTGATGCTGAACGTTATGTCTATTTAATGCCGTTTGCCGTGATCGGAATTGCCATTGGAATGGCAATTTTTATCGCAATTTCATCGGTTAGTGTGAACGTGATCGCGCGTCGGTTTAAACTTGATCGGTTTTCATACGTTCTCTTATTTGCAGGATGTTGGATATTACTGGAATGGTTCCGTAGCTGGATCTTGACGGGCTTCCCATGGAATCCTCTTGGCTCAGTGTGGGGAAGCTTGCCAGAAATGATGCAAGTTGCGTCATACATAGGCACGCTTGGCTTGAGCTTCATGACGGCCGTCGTTTTTGCGGCCCCAATAATCATGGTTGCTAATGTGCGACCGGTAACGGTTAAGCCTTGGATTATGGTTCTTGCCTTGAGCCTAACTCTGCCTGCCATTTGGGGTGTGGGCGCTTGGCGTTTGAGTGCTGCACATATCGTTATGCACGACGATATATTGCTTCGCTTGGTGCAGCCCGTAATCCCGCAAGCGCTCAAATGGAAGTCAGAACTTCGTCAACAACACGTCCTAAAACAGATGGCGATGAGCAATCGAACAGCTGGCCCTGCAGGCAAGCCAACCCATGTAATTTGGGCTGAGACCAATGTTCCATATCTTATTGATCCCAATTCACCTTTGCCCTCGTCCTTAGCTGCAGCTGTTCCCAGGCATGGTGCATTGATTTTTGGTGCGCCACGCCGAGATGAAGCGGGCAAAGTTTACAATAGTATGTTTGCTATCGATGACGAAGGTGCGGTTCAAGCAACCTTTGATAAATTTCATCTGGTCCCATTTGGCGAGTACGTTCCTTTCAGGGGAATTCTGCCGCTCGAGAAGCTTACTGCAGGACGTGGCGATTTTACCCCAGGATTTGGACCGCAGACACTTGCGATCAGAGAATTGCCGCCGTTTGCGGCACTGATTTGTTATGAGGTGATATTTTCTGGTCAGATTGTGAACTCTGAGGTGCGGCCGGAATGGATATTGAATATTACGAATGATGCCTGGTTTGGCCCTTCATCTGGCCCCAGGCAACACCTGGTTCAAGCTCAGTTGCGTGCAATTGAAGAAGGTCTGTCTCTTGTTCGAGTTGCGAATACAGGTATCTCAGCGGTTATTGATCCCTATGGCAGGATTATTGACCGTATAGAGCTTGATCAATCGGGTGTTTTAGATTCGCCCCTGCCCAAGCCTCTTGCGGCAACGGTATTCTCGGCTTTTGGGCAAAGAATAGGGCTTGGTATCGCAATATTCGCCATTCTAATATCGGCTGGCTTCAGTTATTTTCGAAATCGCCATTAAGGATATTACTATATTATTCATTCTTGTTTAACGAGTGTATAGTTTTTCTCTTATAATTTGTGTAAAAAAGACCTAAGACGCTGATATGCTTCGTTTGGAGGTCGTTATGATCAAGCTACCAAGAATATTCTATAGCCCGGCTGGTATTGGGCGAGGTCGCCGACAAAGTAATTTGCCGCCGGGTACATCACATCCGGTAGACGTTCACGTGGGTAGTCGTGTTCGTTTGCGTCGTACAATGCTTGGGATGTCCCAAGAAAAACTTGGAGATGCTGTTGGGCTTACGTTCCAACAAATTCAAAAATACGAACGTGGTGCCAATCGAATAGGTTCTAGCCGACTTTATCAGTTCAGCCATATCCTTGGCGTTCCAGTTGCTTTCTTTTTTGGGGATATGCCCAGTGAAGCTCTAGAGAATACGCCAAAGCCTGCAATTGCGGGGATGTCAGATAATGATCAAGCTGGTTTAGATCAGGACCCAATGTCTTGCCAGGAAACGCTAGAACTTGTTCGTGGATATTATCGTATTCAAGATCCAAAAGTACGAAAGAAGCTTTATGAGCTCCTCCGCTCGATGGCAAATTTACCTGACGATGAGTAGAGGCTGACGTCCGTTTCTTTAGTTTTCATTTGAAATTTATAGATTGTCTTGACCGCGGGGCTTGGAATTGCCAAAAGACCCGCGCAATACTTGTTGTTGTCGTGGATGGATTTGGACCGCTTGCCGCCACGTAAAATAAGGCGCTAAGTGGGCTTTGAGCGAAATCATCTCTGCAGCCCCGGGTCCAAGACGAGTGAACACTAACTCTGGAGGGACTGACATGAGTCGATCGAATTACCTATTTACGAGTGAATCCGTATCCGAAGGCCATCCTGATAAGATTTGCGATCGGATTTCAGATGAAATTGTTGATGCATATCTTGCAGCCGATGCGAACGCGCGCGTAGCTGTCGAAACGCTGGTAACAACCAACCTTATTGTTCTTGCCGGCGAAACCCGTTGCGCAACTGAAATCTCCATAGCACGCCTTGAAGAACTTGCTCGGAACGCCGTCAAAGATATCGGTTATGATCAAGATAATTTCCATTGGGCTAATTCTGAAGTTCAAGTGCATGTTCATCCGCAGTCTGTCGATATCGCTCAAGGCGTAGATGCTGCTGGCAATAAGGACGAAGGCGCAGGCGACCAGGGCATTATGTTTGGTTATGCATGCAATGAGACAAAAAGCTTGATGCCGGCGCCTATCGATCTTTCGCATCGTATTTTGAAAGATATGGCGACAAAGCGTAAATCCGGCGAGATTTCTGGATTTGGCCCTGATTCAAAAAGTCAGGTCACATTAGAGTATGAAAACGGCAAGCCTATTCGTGCAACGTCTGTTGTTGTATCGACCCAGCACGATGAAGGCGTTTCCCAAGATGAGATTCGTGAACTCGTACGTCCTATCGTTGAAGGTGTGTTGCCTGAAGGCTGGATGTGCCCTGAAGACGAGTTATACGTTAATCCAACAGGCCGGTTTGTTATTGGCGGACCAGATGGTGACGCGGGTCTAACGGGACGTAAAATTATTGTGGATACCTATGGAGGTGCTGCACCACATGGTGGCGGTGCATTCTCAGGTAAAGATCCAACGAAGGTTGACCGGTCCGCTGCATATGCAGGTCGCTATCTTGCTAAGAACGTTGTTGCAGCAGGTCTGGCTGATAAATGCACAATCCAGCTTGCTTATGCGATTGGCGTGTCGAAGCCGTTGTCTGTTTACATCGATACGTATGGGACTGGCCAAGTAGACGAAGATGCCATCTCAGCAGCCCTATGTGAACTTGTTGACCTGTCACCTCGTGGCATACGTGAGCATTTACAGTTAAGCCGTCCAATTTATGCGCGCACAGCAGCGTATGGCCACTTTGGTCGTGCACCGGAAGATGATGGTGGCTTCTCATGGGAGCGGACTGATATTGCGGACGCTCTAAAGTCAGCACTTCTCTAAATTTAGGGTATTAGGATCATCCGCGATGAAAGATGGTTCAAGAGATCCACAAAAACCTATGTTTTACGGCCGGAGACGAAATCACAAGCTTCGCTCTGGTCGGCAAGTATTGATAAATGATCTACTTCCTAAAATTCGTATTGCTGAGATAGAAGATACCAGCCAAATAGACCTTTCTGCGAGCTTTGGACGTACGGCGAAAGATGTGCGTCTTGAGATTGGTTTTGGTGCTGGTGAGCATCTTAGTGGTGACGCGTTAGCAAATCCTGACATTGATTTTATTGGCTGCGAACCTTTTATTAATGGCGTTGCGGCGTTGCTTGCAGATGTCGAGCGCCTAGAGCTTACAAACATTCGCTTGTTTGATGATGATGCGAGATTGTTGCTAGAACGATTGCCCGCTGCATGTATTTCAAAAATTTACGTCCTATTTCCAGATCCCTGGCCTAAATTACGGCATAATCGCCGCCGGTTTATTAATCAGGAAACGTTAAGTAGCCTTTCCAGAGTTGCAAAAAACGATGCCGAGTTTATTTTTGCTTCGGATCATATGGGCTATGTCTCATGGGCGCTCGTCGAAATGCAGCGTCATGCAGATTGGAAATGGACGGCAAAGGGCTCGTCTGACTGGCGACAGCAACCAAAAGACTGGGTGCCAACACGATACGAAACGAAAGCGTTAGGAAAAGGAGATGCGCCTGCATATCTGACTTTTCGACGTCAAAATCGTGAGACAGACTAGCTAGGGCTAACGTCGCGGAAAACCTCGTTTTTGTGACAACACACTTGCATTTCTAAGCTAATCTAGATATATGACGCGTGCCCTTTACGGGCACTCGTTAATCTAATGAATAAGTTTTGATTGATGGGTGGGCCATTGGCCCGCCTTTTTTAGTGCCAAAAAATGATCAAAACCGAAGTTTGAAAAGAACAAGAGGTCGTTCGTGAGCGAGGATATTCTTGCCGGTAGAGTTGAAGCTCTTATTGCCCCCACGATTAAAGGGATGGGCTATGATTTGGTGCGCGTATCTCTAGGCATTGGAGAAAATGCTGTTTTGCAGATAATGGCTGAGCCAGATGACGGAGGTGAAATGAACGTAGATCATTGTGCGAATATTTCACGAGCTGTATCGGCGGTTTTGGATGTAGAAGATCCGATTAAGAGTGCGTATACGTTAGAGGTAAGTTCGCCTGGGCTTGATCGACCATTGGTTCGATTAGCCGATTATGATCGTTTTGCTGGATTTGAGGCAAAAATCCAGTTGAAGAACTTAATGGATGGGCGAAAAAAATTTAAAGGCCGCGTTGACGGCACCGATGGAAACAATGTGTTGGTCGATATAAGCGGTGAGCAAATCAAATTTGATCATGGCGATATTGCTAAGGCGAAGCTGATCGTTACGGATGAGATGCTCGCAAAGCTAGAGGAAGAAAAGCATCATGAGTGAAGCCGTTATGGAAGCCGGCGACGTACACGCCCGGCCTGAATTGTTGGTCGTTGCGGATACAGTCGCACGTGACAAAGGTATTGAGCGCGAAGAAGTTTTGGAAGCTATGGAAATGGCCATCCAAAAAGCTGGCCGTTCCAAATATGGTCATGAGCATGATATCCGTGCCCACATTGATCGCAAAAGCGGCGAGATCATGCTTGCACGATATATTGAAGTCCTTGAGGACGGTACTGAGCGTGAAAACGAAGTCACGCAAATGTTTCTGAGCGAGGCCGTTGGCCGCAAGCCGGATGCTACCGCTGGTGAGTTCATTGTAGATATTTTGCCTCCTATTGATTTTGGGCGGATTGCCGCACAAACAGCAAAGCAGGTTATTGTCCAAAAAGTCCGAGAAGCTGAGCGCGAGCGTCAGTTTGCTGAGTATAAAGACCGTGTTGGCGAGATCGTTAACGGCCTCGTTAAGCGTATGGAATATGGCAATGCGATTATTGATCTGGGCCGTGCAGAAGCAATTCTAAGGCGCGATGAGTCAATTCCTCGCGAGCACTTTAATAATGGCGATCGTATCCGAGCTTATATCGCTGATGTGCGCCAGGAACCTCGTGGACCACAAATTTTCTTATCGCGAACACACCCAGACTTCATGGCAAAGCTGTTTGCACAGGAAGTGCCTGAAATTTATGACGGCGTGATTGAAATTAAATCAGTTGCGCGTGACCCAGGTTCCCGTGCCAAGATTGCTGTTGTCTCTCATGACAGCAGCATTGATCCAGTCGGTCCTTGTATCGGTATGCGTGGTTCTCGTGTTCAAGCTGTTGTTGGTGAGCTTCAGGGTGAGAAAATTGATATAATTCAATGGTCGCCAGATTCTGCATCATTTATTGTGAACGCGTTGGCGCCTGCTGAGGTGGCAAAAGTTGTTCTTGATGAAGATAACAACAAGATCGAAGTCGTTGTCCCTGATGAACAGCTTAGCCTGGCTATTGGCCGTCGCGGTCAGAACGTACGTTTGGCCTCACAGCTATCTGGTTGGGATATCGATATTCTGACAGAAGCTGAAGAGTCTGAGCGTCGTCAAAAAGAATTCCAGGATCGCTCGAAAATGTTCGTTGATGCATTGGATGTTGACGAAGTTATTGCGCATTTATTGGTAACTGAAGGCTTTAGTACTGTTGAAGAAGTTGCTTATGTGCCTGCCGAAGATCTGACAGACATTGAAGGCTTTGATGAAGACGTTGCTGCTGAACTTCAGGCCCGTGGCCGCGCTTATTTGACGAGCCGTGAAGAAGAGATGGATACCAAGCGGAAAGAGCTCGGTGTCGAAGACGATGTTGCGGGCATCGAAGGTATCTCTGCTGCATTATTGGTAGCACTCGGCGAGAACGAGATTAAAACACGCGATGACCTTGCTGATCTTGCTGGTGACGAGCTTCTGGAAATTGCCCCTGCGGGCTCCATGAGCATGGATCAAGCAAATGAAATCATTATGGCTGCGCGGGCACACTGGTTTGAGGATGAAGAAGTTGCTGCTGAGACACCAGCAGAAGACGCCGTTGAGTCAGAGAGTGCTGGTTAATTAAGCAGACGATTAGGATTTATGACTGCATTGGCTGAAATGACGAAATCGAAGGCGAGTGAGCCGGAGCGCCGATGTCTGGCAACGGGCGATAGAACGCCTAAGTTTGGGTTACTTCGCTTTGTTGTCAGTCCAGATGGTGAAGTCGTCCCTGATTTAGGTGAACGGTTATCTGGTCGGGGTCTTTGGTTGAGTTCTGATAGAGATGCTTTGAAGACGGCCGTTGATAAAAAATTGTTCGCTCGAGCGGCGAAAGCGGAAGTTACGGTACCTAGCGATATCGCCGATCGTATTGAGACAATGTTGATGAAGCGGTGTCAGGATATTATCGGGTTAGCGCGTCGTTCAGATTTGTTGGTTATTGGTTTTGATCGTGTACTTGAAGTGCTGGACCGTCGAAGTGTTGGATTGGTTGTGATTGCGACAGATGCAGGTGGTGGACGCCGAGATATTATGGCGGCCGCAGAGGATCTTCCTGTTGTGAGTGGAATGACGTATAGTGAGATGGGTGAAGCCGCCGGAAAAGGTGTGGTGTCGTTTATGACGATTTTGCGTGGTGGACTAGCTAAGTCGTTACATCGAGAATGTGAGAGATTGACCGGTTTTAGACCGGTGGAAATGGACGGAAGAAAATGAGTGACGCCAAAGAGACGGATAACGTTAAGAAGCCACTGGGCCTATTAAAGCCGGGACGCCTTGAACTCAACAAGACCGTTGAAGCGGGCCAGGTAAAGCAAAACTTCTCGCACGGTCGCTCAAAGATGGTAACCGTCGAGAAAAAGAAGAAGCGGACGTTCATGGCCGATACGGCTGGTGAGATGTCTGAAGTGAAAGCGGGTCTGCGAGGCGCTTCATTGACCGAAGCTGCTGCAGCAACGGAAGAGGTTGAGGCGCCTGCGCCGAAGCCAGCGCCTGTTGTTAAAAAGCCGGCGCCTTCTAATGCGTCTAACCTGACAGACAGTGAGCGTGAAGCGCGACTAAAAGCGCTGGAATCAGCGCGCCATACACCAGAAGAAACTCAGCCGACAGGCCGAGGAAAGCCTCAGCTTTCTGATATAAGTCGCGTTGAAGAGGTTGTGCCAGAGCCTGAACCCGTTGAAACAGAAGCCGATATTGCTGCGCGCAAGGCTGAAGAAGTTGAAGCGAAGCGTCTTGAAGAAAAGCGTCTAAAGCAAGAGGAGCGCGAAACTCGTGTTGCTGCTGAAGTTGCTGTTGCCGCTGAAGAAGAAGATAAAGGTGCACGCAAACCAAGTAAGCCATTGAAGGTTGCTGAAGCTAAGAAGCCATCAACGGGCAAGGTTCGCGAAGAACGCCGCCGTCACGGTAAGCTTACGATTGCAGAGGCTGAATCATTTGAAGAGCTAGAAGAGCATCGTCGCTCACTCGCATCTGTTAAGCGCCAGCGTGACCGTGATCGTGATAAGCAGCGTGAATTGCTATCAGAAGGTGGCAAAGTTATTCGTGATGTTATTATTCCTGAAACAATTACTGTCCAGGAACTTGCAAACCGGATGGCAGAACGCGGCGGATTGGTTGTCAAAAAACTCATGGAAATGGGTGTCATGGCAACAATAACGCAGAGCATTGATGCTGATACGGCAGAACTTGTTGTGCAAGAGTTTGGTCACCGCCTTAAGCGAGTGAGTGAGGCTGACGTTGAAGATGGCCTCACGCTTTCTGTAGAAGATGCTGAGGGCACGCAAGTGCCACGTGCACCTGTTGTCACTGTGATGGGCCACGTCGATCACGGTAAGACATCATTGCTTGATGCCTTGCGTCAAACCGATGTTGCTAATCATGAAGCGGGCGGCATTACGCAACACATTGGTGCGTATCAGGTAACGACTGAAGGTGGTAATTTGATCACGTTCATCGATACGCCTGGTCACGCGGCATTCACAGAAATGCGGGCACGTGGTGCAAAAGTCACGGACATCGTTGTGCTTTGTGTTGCAGCGGATGACGGCATCATGCCGCAGACAATCGAAGCTATTCACCACTCTAAAGCTGCTGGTGTGCCGATGATTGTTGCTGTGAATAAAATTGATAAACCAGATTCAAACCCAGATCGCATCAAGACAGATCTGCTGAGCCACGATATTCAAGTTGAGGATATGGGTGGAGATGTGCTGTGCATCCCGGTTTCAGCTCTTAAAGGCACCAACCTGGATAAGCTTTTGGAAGCTATCCTGCTTCAAGCTGAATTACTTGATCTCAGCTCTAATCCTGATCGCCCTGCTGAGGGTGTTGTTGTGGAATCTAAAGTTGAGCAAGGTCGTGGTTCTGTCGCTACAGTCCTTATCCAGCGCGGCACAATGAATGTCGGTGATATCTTTGTGGCTGGTGCTGAATGGGGACGTGTTCGTGCGTTGAATGATGCACACGGTGTCAAGCTTGAGAATGCAGGGCCATCAATGCCCGCTGAGGTTCTGGGTCTTAACGGGACGCCACTTGCTGGTGATGACGTTGTCGTTGTCGATAGTGAAAATAAAGCCCGTGAGGTTTCTGAATTCCGCCAAAGACGCCATCGTGATGCACGTGCATCCATGGGTGCGCGCGGCACGCTTGAGCAGATGTTTGAGAAAATCAAAGAAGGCGAAGTCGAGATGCTTCCGGTCATTATTAAGGCCGATGTTCATGGCTCGCTTGAAGCGATTATTGGTGCGCTTACCAAAATGGGTACGGATGAAGTCGAAGTTAAGGTTCTGCACTCCGGTGTCGGTGGTATTAACGAATCAGATGTGACCTTGGCCAGGGCCTCTAATGCCTTGGTTGTTGGCTTTAATGTTCGTGCGAACCCGCAGGCTCGTGAAGCAGCAAAGCGTGATGGCGTTGATATTCGTTATTACTCGATCATTTATGACCTGACAGATGACGTGAAGAAAATGCTGTCTGGCATGCTGTCGCCGGAAGTATCTGAAGAGTTGCTTGGGTACGCAGAAATTCGCGAAGTATTCTCAATCACAAAAGTTGGCAAAGTGGCTGGCTGTATGGTCACTGAAGGCGTCGTGAAACGCGGTTCTAAAGTACGTTTGCTGCGTGATGATGTTGTGATCCACGAAGGTGAGCTGAGCCAGTTGAAGCGCTTCAAGGAAGATGCCCGCGAAGTCAAAGATGGCTACGAATGTGGTATGGCTTTTGCGAACTACAACGATCTTCAAGTTGGTGATAAAATTGAATGCTTTGATGTTAAGGAAGTCAGTCGCGAACTTTAATCGCGTCTGATGATCTGAGGAACAACGCATGTCACGTCAGACTTCTCGTGCTCCAACTCAAAGACAATTACGCGTTGGCGAAGAAGTGCGCCACGCGATTGCGTCCGCACTCGAACGGGGCGAAGTACGTGATCCGGCCATTAAGGGTGTCGCGATTACTGTCACCGAAGTTCGATTGAGCCCTGATCTTAAGAATGCAACGGCCTATGTCGTCCCATTAGGCGGCGGCGATGCATCAGAAGTGGTTGAAGCGCTCAACCGTGCGTCTGGTTTTTTGCGTGGATGGGTTGGGCGCAATGTACGTCTTCGCCATATTCCGCGGGTGAGTTTTGAGGCTGATATCTCATTTGATGAAGCTCAGCGCATTGAAAATGCACTTAAAAACCCACACGTGGCTCGCGATATTATCCGGAACACCGAAGATGATCTCGATCATGGTGAGGATTAATGGGGCGTAAAAGGAAGGGAACGCCGATCCACGGCTGGCTCGTTCTTGATAAACCGCTAGGTCCATCTTCAAACGGATGTGTTGGCCGTATTAAATGGCTTACTGGTGCTGCAAAAGTAGGGCACGGTGGCACACTCGATCCATTGGCGAGCGGTATTCTCCCAATTGCATTCGGCGAAGCCACAAAAACTCAACAATATGCAATGGATGGTCGAAAAACCTACGAGTTTATGGCGCGTTGGGGTGAAACAACAGCGACGGATGATGCCGAAGGGGAAATCACTGCGACAAGTGATGCGCGGCCTTCAGAAGCGGATATCGTTGCAGCGTTACCCCACTTTACGGGCCAGATTTCACAGATACCGCCCAAGTATTCTGCGATTAAGATAGATGGTGAACGAGCCTACAAACGCGCTCGGCGCGATGAAGATGTTAAAATTGAATCGCGTGATGTGGATATTTATTCACTTAAGCTTGTTGAAGTCGTTGATGGTGATCACGCAACGTTTGAAATGGTTTGCGGTAAGGGCACGTATGTGCGCGCCCTGATCCGTGATCTGGCCTTGCACTTGGGGTGTGAAGGCCATATAAGGCGCCTCAGACGTACCGCTGTAGGCCCTTTTTCAATTGAAAAGGCCGTGCCTCTTGCTCTTTTTGAAGAGCTTGAAGGTGAAAATGCAGCGGCACTTCTAAAGCAATATCTGCTCCCCGTTGAGACCGTGCTGGACGACATCCCGGCCCTGGCCCTGACAGAGCAGGAAGCGCACAGGTTAAAGCACGGACAGGGTGTTCCTATTCTGTCCGTAGCACAACGCTCCTCACTTCGAGAAATCTCGCAAGGGGATGTCGTCCAAGTGATGGCAAATGGAACGTTGGTGGCCTTAGCGCAAATCACGGGTGGCGAAATTCGACCATTCAGAGTCATGAACATCTAACTTTAGGAGATTACGATGTCGATTACTGCAGAACGTAAGCAAGAGCTTATCAAAGAATATGCTGTTAACGATACAGATACGGGTTCACCAGAGGTGCAGGTTGCTGTTCTTTCAGAGCGCATTACCAACCTGACCGAGCATCTGAAAATTCACGGCAAAGACTTCCACTCACGTCGCGGCTTACTCATGATGGTTGGCCAACGCCGTCGCCTTCTAGACTACCTTCGTAAGAAGGAAGTGAAGCGCTACGAAGACGTGATTAAGAGATTGGGCCTCCGGCGCTAACGGAGCTCTGCGTGCGCGCCCATGGTGGACGTGCCGCTATCGGCGCAAGCCGCTTCATGTTTTCAGTCCGCTGAAAGAATTGTTTGTGGCCCTGCGCTTCGCCTGTGACCATGGTGGTTGCGGGTTGCGTCGACGCGATGTGCGTGCGGCGTTGTATGTATGATGAGGAAATAAGAAGTATGTTTAAAGAATTTCGAAAAGAAATTGAGTGGGCCGGCCAAACGCTTGTCCTCGAGACCGGGAAAATTGCCCGCCAAGCTGATGGTGCCGTTATGGCAACACTTGGTGAGAGCAAAGTCCTTTGTACGGTTGTCGGTGAGAAGAACCCGAAGCCAGGCTTGGATTTTTTCCCGCTTGCTGTTCACTACGTTGAAAAGACATTTGCTGCAGGTAAAATTCCTGGTGGTTTTTTCAAGCGTGAAGGCCGCCCTTCAGAGCGTGAAACACTTACATCGCGCTTGATCGACCGTCCTATTCGTCCGTTGTTCGCAAAAGGTTTCAAAAACGAGACACAGGTAATTTGTACTGTTGTTTCACACGACCTTGAGAACGAAACAGATATGCTTGCATTGATTGGTACATCTGCAGCCTTGACGATTTCAGGTCTTCCATTCATGGGGCCGCTTGGTGGTACGCGTGTTGGATGTATCGATGGGGAGCTTATCCTCAACCCAACAGTTCCACAGATTGCTGAGAGTGACCTTGATTTGATCGTTGCAGGTACGCAAGAAGGCGTGCTGATGGTTGAATCTGAAGCGAGCGAATTCACAGAAGAGCAAATGCTTGAAGCTGTGATGTTTGGCCACAAAGGTTATCAGCCAGTTATTGATGCAATCATCGAGCTTGCTGAAGCGTGTGCTAAAGAGCCTCGCGAATTGCCTGCTGCACCCGAAGGTATGGATGCGATTAAGGCAAGTATTTCAGCTGTTGCAACAGACGAACTTCGTGCCGCTTACGGTATTAGAGTTAAGTCTAACCGTCAGGCAAAAATTGCTGACGTAAAGCGTGTCGCAACGGAAAAGCTCAAAGCTGATTACAGCATTGATCAGGATCTTTTGTCAGACGTGCTTAGCGATGTATTCAAAAGCCTCGAAAAGGATATCGTTCGTAACGACATTCTCGACACAGGCGAGCGTATTGATGGTCGTGATACAAAGACTGTTCGACCCATTGCATGTGAAGTTGGTATTTTACCACGTGCACACGGTTCAGCTTTGTTCACACGTGGTGAAACTCAAGCCATGGTTACGACAACACTGGGTACAGGTCAGGATGAGCAAATCATCGATAGCCTAGCCGAAAATTATCGTGAAAACTTCATGCTCCATTATAACTTCCCTCCTTTCTCAGTAGGTGAAGCTGGACGATTTGGTTTCACGGGCCGTCGTGAAGTCGGTCACGGTAAGTTGGCTTGGCGTGCAATGCACCCGGTCATGCCGTCAAAAGAAGAGTTCCCATACACGGTTCGTGTTGTTTCTGATGTTACAGAATCCAACGGTTCATCATCTATGGCAACCGTATGCGGCACATCGTTGTCTCTTATGGATGCGGGCGCGCCACTTGCGCGTCCAGTTGCTGGTATCGCGATGGGACTTATCAAAGAAGGCGAGCGTTATGCCGTGCTTTCAGACATTCTTGGTGACGAAGATCACCTCGGTGACATGGACTTTAAAGTGTCTGGAACTGAAACAGGTGTGACGTCTTTGCAGATGGACATCAAGATCACATCGATCACCGAAGAAATTATGAAGATTGCTCTTGAGCAGGCTAAAGAAGGCCGTCTTCATATTCTGGACGAAATGTCGAAAGCATTATCTAACTCACGTGATTCAGTGAGCGGTAATGCACCGCGCGTTACAGCAATGCAGATTAATCCAGAAAAAATTCGCGATATTATCGGCCCAGGCGGCAAGATCATTCGTGAAATCTGTGAGACAACGGGCGTCAAAATCGATGTTGAAGATGACGGTTCGGTTCGGATTGCTGCTGTTGATGCGGAAGCCGGTGATCGCGCTGCTGCTTGGATCCGTGACATTGTTGCGGAGCCAGAAGTTGGTGTGGTTTATGACGGTAAAGTCGTTAAGACCGTTGATTTTGGTGCATTTGTGAACTTCTTGGGCCCACGTGATGGCCTTGTACACATCTCAGAAATGGCTGAAGGCCGCGTTGAGAAAGTCTCAGATGTCGTTAACGAAGGCGATGATGTTAAAGTGAAGCTTATTGGGATCGATGATCGCGGTAAGGTAAAACTATCCATGCGTGTCGTTAACCAAGAGACAGGCGAAGACATCACCGAAGAAGTTGGTGAGCGTAAAAAGCGGACGTAATTCGTCAGCACAAAATATTTTCAGGGTAGCAGTCATTCGACTGCTGCCCTGTTTTTGTATTTACTGAAATTGAAACATGAGTATCGTCGCAGGTCTTTTTTCGTGCACCACACCCAGATTTCGCTTATTGATGCACAGTATAGATTACTCGGGCATTTCGTCCTGAGACGTATTTATGAATTTGTGAGGGACGCGCTTTGTCGAAAAAATCTAGTTACGCATATGATGACTTGTTGCAATGTGGCCGTGGAGAGCTTTTTGGACCCGGCAATGCACAGTTGCCATCACCACCAATGCTTATGTTTGACCGTATTACAGAGATATCTGAGACAGGCGGCACATACGATAAAGGTTTTGCGGTAGCTCGGATGGATGTCCGTAAGGATCTATGGTTTTTTGATTGCCATTTTCAAGGCGATCCTGTGATGCCAGGATGTTTAGGACTTGATGCTTTATGGCAGATGGTTGGGTTCTACCTTGGCTGGACCGGCGCACCAGGCCGCGGTCGCGCACTTGGTGTGGGTCAGGTAAAATTTACGGATCAAGTTACGCCAGATAAATCACTCGTCGAGTATCGCATTGATGTTAAGCGGGTGATGAGCAGAAAGATTACGTTGGGCATTGCTGACGGTGTTATGAAGGTTGATGGTAATGTTGCTTATGAAGCTGCAGACCTTAAAGTCACACTGTTTAACGCAGAAGAATAAAAGAGCGAGGGTTCTATGAGACGTGTCGTAGTCACGGGAATGGGCATTGTATCGCCCATCGGCAATAACGTCGCTGAGGTGACGGATAGTTTGCGCGAAGGTCGTTCTGGCATCGTCCATTGTGAGGAATATGCGGAACTTGGATTTCGCTCGCATCTCCATGGCGCGCTCAAAATAGACATGGACGAACGGATTGATCGCAAACTTCGCCGCTTTATGGGTGATGGAGCGGCTTACTGCTATATCGCGATGGAAGAAGCTATTGCAGACGCTGGTTTAAGCGAAGCTCTGGTGACGAGTGAACGAACAGGACTTGTTGTTGGTTCGGGTGGGCCGTCAACATCGGCGCAAATTGCAGCAGCTGATATCACGCGAGATAAAGGACCTAAGCGAGTAGGCCCTTATGCAGTACCTAAAGCGATGTGCTCATCGATTTCAGCAAACATGTCGACAGCATTCCATATGCGAGGCCTGAGCTATTCAATATCTTCGGCGTGTTCAACCAGTGCGCACTGCATTGGAAATGGCACCGAACTTATCCAATGGGGTAAGCAGGATATTGTCTTGGCGGGTGGCGCGGAAGAGCTGCATTGGACGCTTACTGTTCTATTCGACGCAATGGGGGCTTTGTCTTCGAAGTATAATGACACTCCTGAACGTGCCTCGCGCGCGTTTGACGCAGACCGTGATGGTTTCGTTATCGCAGGTGGAGCCGGTGTGGTTGTTCTCGAAGAACTAGAGCATGCCAAGGCACGTGGCGCGACGATTTATGGTGAAGTCGTTGGCTATGGCGCAACATCTGATGGTGTTGATATGGTGGCTCCATCTGGTGAAGGTGCGCGGCGCTGCATGAAAATGGCAACGGAAGGCCTGGGCGATACCAAAGTAGATTATATTAATGCGCATGGTACATCTACGCCCGCTGGCGATATGACAGAGCTTAAAGCCATTCTGGAAGTATTTGGTGCAGACAAGCCTAAGATTTCCTCAACGAAGTCCCTGACGGGCCACTCGCAAGGTGCAACTGGTGCTCATGAGGCCATTTATTCAATGATTATGTTGAATAATGACTTTATTGCCGCGTCGGCGAACATTGAGAATTTGGACTCGGAAGCCGGTGAGGCAGATATTGTTCGTGAGCGTATTGATAATGCGAATTTGAACTGTGTTATTTCAAATAGCTTTGGCTTTGGCGGTACGAACGCGACTTTAGCATTTAAACGGTTCGAAGGTTAATCCTGTGAACGAGCAAAAAACAGCTGACATGAAGAGTTCATCGACACTTGAATCAAATTTGATGCAAGGAAAGCGCGGGCTCATTATGGGCGTCGCAAATGACCGTTCCATTGCGTGGGGCATCTCAAGTGTATTAGCGCAACACGGTGCAGAATTAGCATTCACATACCAAAATGACTCTATTGAGCGTCGTGTCCGCCCTCTTGCTGAGGGTATTGGGTCGAAAATTGTGGTTCAGTGCGATGTCGAGGACGAAGCATCAATTGCAGCTGCTGTTGGGGCTTGCGCAGATTCATGGGGGTCCATCGATTTTATTGTTCATGCTGTTGCCTATTCCGATAAGAATGAACTTAAAGGCAAATACGTTGAGACATCGCGTGATAATTTCCAGCGTACGATGGATGTTTCCTGCTATTCATTCACGTCGTTAGCGCGTCATGCTGCGCCGCATATGAAAAATGGTGGTAGCATGATAGCTCTTTCATTCTATGGCGCTGAAAAAGTTGTGCCAAACTACAATGTGATGGGCGTCGCCAAAGCAGCACTGGAAGCAAGTGTCCGTTATCTAGCATCTGATCTTGGTCCTGATCATATTCGCGTTAACGCAATATCTGCAGGCCCAATGCGGACGCTCGCTGGAAGTGCTATCGCTGGCGCGCGGCATATATTCAGATGGAACGAACAGCACGCACCCATGCGTGATAATGTGCAGCTTGATGATATTGGTGGATCAGCACTTTACCTGCTTTCAGATTTGTCAAAAATGGTCACAGGCTCCGTCCAGTATGTTGATGGTGGATATAACATCATCGGTGTACCAAGCCCTGAAGCAGATGAGCCGTCTTGATTGCTGGCCCTTCCCTTTATTAAAAACCACTGATGAAGAAAAAATATGGCTGAGAAACGGTTCACATCAATAATTGCAAAGTTAAGGGATGCAGGTTTGCGCCCTACACGTCAGCGCATTGCGCTTGCAGAATTGATGTTTATGAGTGGTGATCGCCACGTTAGTGCAGAAATGCTCCACAATGAAGCAGCACAAGCGCGGGTCTCTGTATCTCTTGCGACAGTATATAATACACTACATCAATTCACGCAGGCAGGGTTACTGCGAGAAATTGCCGTTGATGCTGGGCGCTCATATTTTGATACAAACATGAGCGACCATCATCACTTTTATTTCGAAAGTGATGGGCACCTTGAAGATGTTCCTTCTGAGGATGTCGTTGTTTCAAGTTTGCCTGTACCACCTAAAGGCGCTCGGATATCACGCGTCGATGTTGTCGTTCGGGTTAGCGAAGACTAATCAACACAACCCTCTTTAGAATCATTCTAGTGGATTGACACGTTCCATGTGGAGCGGCATATTATTGCCGTACACGGGCTTATCGCCCTATTAAGTATTTTAAAATACGGATCGATTAACACTTCAAGGAGGATCATATGTCCCTCAAGGGAACTCAGACCGAAGAAAACCTGAAAGCCGCATTTGCCGGTGAATCACAAGCGAACCGTCGTTATCTTTATTTCGCCCAAAAGGCAGATATCGAAGGCTACAACGATGTAGCATCTGTCTTCCGTTCAACGGCTGAAGGTGAGACTGGCCACGCGCATGGTCACCTTGAGTTCTTGGAAGAGGTTGGTGATCCCGCAACAGGTGAGCCGATTGGTGATACAGGCCTAAACTTGAAGGCGGCGATCGCTGGAGAAACACACGAGTACACAGATATGTATCCAGGCATGGCCAAAACCGCCCGTGAAGAAGGTTTTGATGAGATTGCTGATTGGTTCGAGACGTTGGCAAAGGCTGAAAAGTCGCATGCAGGCCGTTTCCAAAAAGCATTGGATACAATGGACTAAACGCATTTTGAATGTGATTTAAGTTTTAAAGGGGGGCAATTGCCCCCCTTTACGATACCGCGGCATATTAAATGAGATCAGGAGCAGGTTTATGAGTGAAGGCAGTTTAGAAGCACCCATCCGCCATCCCATTGCATGGCAGGAACCAGATTTTTATGACGAGGCAAAACTTGATGAAGAGCTTCGTCGGGTCTTTGATATCTGTCATGGTTGTCGGCGCTGCTTTAATCTGTGCGATAGTTTTCCTCGCCTTTTCGATCTTATTGACGACGCTGAAACAGGTGAATTGGACTCTGTTGATAGCAAAGATTTCAAGCCAATCGCAGATGCCTGCACACTTTGCGATATGTGTTTTATGGTGAAGTGCCCTTACGTTCCCCCGCATGAATTCAACTTGGACTTCCCTCATTTGATGCTCCGCTACCGAGCGATTGAGCATAAAAAAGGTAGTGTTCCATTTACGGCAAAGCAACTTACGAAGACTGACCGAAATGGGGAAATTGCCAGTAAGGTCGCCGGTCTTGCGAATTGGGCTGGAAAGTGTGGGAATTTAGTGACCCGCCCGATCATGGAAAGCACGCTTGGTATTCATAAAAAAGCTGTTTTACCGCCGTTTGCAGCTCTCCCTTTTTCTGAACGCACGAACCAGCCTGAGATTAATGAAGCTGCGCCTGCCTTTGGCCGCAAAGCTGTGCTCTATGCAACGTGTTTCGCAAATTATAATAATCCTCAAATTGGCGAAGCCGCTCAGGCTGTATTGGCAAAAAATGGCGTAGAGACAGAAGTTGTTTATCCACGCTGTTGCGGGATGCCGCAACTCGAGCAAGGCGATATAGAGGCGGTTGCTGAAAGTGCAAAAACAACCGCTGCTGATCTAGCGCCCTGGATAGAAAAAGGGTACGACATTATAGCCCTTGTTCCATCATGCGCACTGATGCTCAAGTTTGAGTGGCCGCTAATTGTGACGGATGACGAAAATGTCAAAAAATTAAGTGCCGCAACATTTGATGTTACCGAATACATTGTATCAATTGCCAAAAACAATGGCATGGTTGATGGACTAGGCGCATTAGAAGGTGGCGTCACAGTTCATATTTCGTGCCATTCACGCGCCCAGAACATGGGCCAGAAGGCAGCTGAGATGCTTCGCCTTATCCCGGACCTTGATCTTACTGTCATCGAACGTTGTTCTGGGCATGGCGGGTCATGGGGAATCATGAAAGAGAATTTTGATGTCGGCATCAAAGTGGGAAAGCCCGTGGCGCGCAAAGCAGGGGATGCCGAGAGCAAATACATCCTTTCTGAATGCCCACTTGCCAGGGATCATATCGTTCAGGGAATTGATATGTTGGAAAAGCCAACGGGTGGTATCGAAAGTGTCCAACATCCTATTGAGCTCATTGCCCGCGCATATGACCTTTAAGCCATTAAAAATATTTGGAGTTTGATTATGGAAAGAACAAGTTTGTCCACAGCAGATATCATTCCAATGGAAGAGTATGCTAAAGACAGAAAAGAGCGCCGTACTGCAATGTCTGCAACAAAGCGGGATCGGCGTATTTCGTGTGGGCCTGACGCCACTTTCTATTTCGAAAGCTATGAGACAATGTGGCATCAAGTCCACGAAATGCTCTTCATTGAAAAAGGTGGTGAAGCGCAGATCGCCGACGAATTAAGTGCCTATAACCCACTTATCCCAAAGGGTAAGGAGTTAGTCGCAACATTAATGTTCGAAATAGATGACGAAGTTCGTCGCCAGTCTTTCTTAGCGGGATTAGGCGGTGTCGAAGAAACAATCACATTCGAATTTGAAGATGAACAGGTATTAGGTGTGCCAGAAGAAGATGTGGACCGGACAACAGCTGATGGTAAGGCTTCATCGGTCCAGTTTATCCACTTTCCATTCACAGATGCGCAAATTGCTAAATTTAAGAAACCCGATCAACGGGTTTTGCTTGGCATTGGGCATCCCAAATATGGACACATAACCGTGATTTCTGAGGTTGCGCGTGAAGCGCTCACGAAGGACTTCTTATAAATAATGTTGTTAAGCTTATTCAAAAGCCTCATTCCTGGATGTTCCCCAGAAATCAACGCGACGAAGCCAACCGTCTAAACCTTTAATACGGACCTGACACCAGCCACTGCTTTCTGGGCAAGCGAGGACTTCGCCGACTGTGCCTGGTTCAACAACAGCCACGGCCTTGCCCTTAGCTTCTGGCTTTGTGCGGATTGTTCGCGCCTTGTTGGTCACAAGAAAAGTACGCTTACCAGAAAGCATGCTTTGGTGCATCCAACCTTGCGTTCCTTCCCAGTCACGAACGAGTCGCCATGTTCGGTACTCTTTGATGATCTCAACCGGAAGCGATTCGCGCTGGAAAATCCATTCGACAGGATACTGTACACCAGGACCAGTACGTAGATTTACCTCTGCTGCGCGTAAGCTAACGAAGCGTGGAAGCGGAAGGCCTGTACTCTGGGTTTGGGCATTTGTCGTTTCTATTGGCGCTATGGTTAGCCCTATCGAAAAAACACCTAAAAGTGCTAAAGCTTGGAAACGATTCATAAGTATATTCATACGTGTTTATCGCCATATGTGCCCGCCGGGTCAAGTTGCTGGACAAGCTCGCGTCTGATTGCTATGGCCACAGATGTAAATGTGCTGAAAAAGGGCAAAAACATGCCACGATCAAAAACTGTTGTTGTTGTCACCCGGAAGCTACCTGATGCGATCGAAACGCGAATGATGGAGCTTTTTGATGTTAGATTAAACCTCGATGATCATCCGATGACTGCGTCTGAGTTAGCGGAAGCTGTGAAGGTCGCTGATGTATTGGTGCCAACAGTTACAGATCGCATCGATGCTAAGATTCTTAGCCAAGCTGGTGAACAGTTACGACTGATCGCAAACTACGGCGCGGGCGTTGATCACATCGATCTTGCAACAGCGCGACAGCGCAGTATTACGGTCACGAATACGCCGGATGTCCTGACCGAAGACACAGCAGATATGACAATGGCCTTGTTGTTGGCTGTGCCCCGCCGGTTGACTGAAGGCGAGCGTGGCCTCAGAAATGGGGATTGGCCCGGCTGGTCGCCAACCTGGATGCTTGGACATCGAATTTATGGCAAGCGGCTTGGAATTATTGGTATGGGGCGGATTGGCCAAGCCGTTGCGCGCCGTGCTCGTGGATTTGGTCTTTCCATCCACTACCATAACCGCCGTAAGTTACATGAAGACATAGAGAACGAACTTGAAGCAACGTACTGGGAAAGCCTTGATCAGATGATGGCACGAATGGATTTCGTGTCTGTGAACTGCCCACATACGCCTGCGACATACCATTTACTTTCTGCGCGGAGATTGAAGTTGCTGCGCGAAAATGCGGTTATCATTAATACAGCGCGTGGTGAAATCATTGATGAAAATGCACTCACCCGTCTTTTGGCGAACGGCGAGATTGCTGGCGCCGGTCTCGACGTTTTTGAGCATGAGCCAGCAGTAAATCCAAAGCTTTTGGCCTTAGATAATGTTGTTCTTCTTCCTCACATGGGTTCTGCCACCCATGAAGGTCGTATCGATATGGGAGAGAAGGTCTTGATCAATATCAAAACCTTTGTGGATGGGCATGCGCCGCCTGACCGCGTCTTAGGCGATGCTTTCTAAGTAGATAATCAGTTTGATATTGGGATAGGGAATGGCGAAGCCAACGACAAAAGAAATTCCCTATGTCGATCCACTTGCGGCATTTCAACCGTTCAGCAGCGACCCTGTTGCGGTGCTTTTAGATAGCGCAGATGAAGGTGGTGGCCGTGGTCGTTACGCGTTTTTAGCCGTCGACCCCGTCGAGATCATTGTTGGTGATGCGGAAGGGCGCTTCGCAGAAGATCCATTCATTAAAATGCGTTCAATGATACATGTTGAACGACTTGAAACAGACCCCACAATTCCGCCATTTCAGACGGGCATCTGTGGCTTCTTAGGTTACGAGCTCGGCGGTTTGATCGAAGACCTGCCCCAGCATAAAGGGGGAAACGAATTCCCAAGCATTGGGGTTGGACTTTATGATACGATCGTTGCCTTCGATACATTTGAACGCCGTGCCTGGATCGTTGCATCTGATATTGGCCCAGGCCGGTCTTCGCCAATGCGCCGCATCGAAGCGATGGCTGAACGCATGTTGGATATTCCAACTCTGTCAGCCTTAACTGGCTCATCTGTTGCCTCTTGGGAATGGGAATTAGATCGCCAAGCATATGAAGGCGCTGTCCAAAAAGCGATCGACTACATTTATGCTGGGGATATTTTTCAAGCGAACATAACAGCGCGCGCAATGACGCAACTGCCTGAAACACTAGATCCATTCACTTTATATCGGCGACTTAGATGGGCAACGCCAGCCCCCTTCGCAGCGTTTGTGTCCTGCGGTGAAGAACACAAACTTCTGTGTGCATCGCCAGAACGATTTATCAGCCTTGATGCATCAGGAAGGATATCTGCGCGCCCCATTAAAGGAACGCGGCCGCGTGGTGATGTGCCTGAATTAGATGCAGCCCTTGCGGTAGAATTGACTGAAAGTGAGAAAGATCGAGCCGAGAACTTAATGATTGTTGATCTGCTTCGAAACGACATCTCGCGTATCGCATTGATAGGCAGTGTTGGCGTTAACGCTCTTTGTGAACTTGAGACATTCACACGTGTTCATCACCTTGTGTCTGAAGTGGTCGGCCGATTGCGACCTGGGTTTGATGTTGTTGATCTTTTCCGTGCCACGTTCCCAGGAGGGTCGATTACGGGTGCTCCAAAAATCCGAGCGATGGAAATTATCAATGAATTGGAGCCTTCCAAGCGAGGCGCATACTGTGGAAGTGTTTTCTGGGCGGGGCTTGATGGCGCAATGGATTCAAACATCATTATTCGATCGTTGACGGTTTCAGGCGATACGGTTTCTGCCCATGCTGGTGGAGGTATCGTTGCAGATAGTGAGCCGGCTTCTGAATACGAAGAAATGAGAACAAAGATAAATCCTCTTTTGGCGAGTATCTCGGGTGAGCAGGCATCATGAAGATATGGCGCAACGGTGATATCGTGAATGCAGTGGGCGCAATTGATGCTGATGATAGAGGCGTTACACTCGGCGATGGAATTTTTGAAACAATCGCGATTATTGATGATGAACCGCTTAGATTAGAAAAACATCTATCACGGCTTGAACATGGCGCTTCAGTTCTTAGCATTCCATTTGAAGCAGACACGAAAATATGGCGATCTGCGATCAACGACATTTTGAGTGCGGAACACGTTACCGAGGGCTCAGCGCGCATTACACTATTAAGGGGTTCAGGCTTGCGCGGTGTGCTGCCGCCAGCTGAGCCGAAGTTAACGTATATCATTTCTACAAACGCTGGTGAGGTTGGGGCTAATTTACCGATACGTGCGATCATTGCAGAATCAACGCGTCGCAATGAATTATCCCCATTGGCATCGATCAAAAGTACGAACTATTTAGATGCGATTATTGCGCGCCTTGAAGCTGATAAAGCTGATGCAGAAGAAGCCATCATGCTGAATACGCGTGGACAAATTGCAGAAGCAACGTCTTCAAATGTTTTCTGTGTAAAGGACGGCCAGATAATGACGCCACCAGTTTCTGACGGCGCATTACCAGGTATCATGCGTGGATGCGTGGTCGGTGTATTTGATATCAAGCAGGTATCAATAGCACCAGAGATGCTAGTGGAGGCAGATGAGGTTTTTCTAACCTCAAGCCTTAATATTAGACCCGTCGTTCAGTTAAACGGTGCGACCATTGGCTCTGGTAAGCCAGGCCCTGTCGCCGCATCACTTAACGATCTTCCACGGACTGCGTCATAACAATCTTGCGGCTAAGCCTTTGAAAGTGCCTGATCCAGGTCTTCAATCAGATCATCGGCATCTTCAAGGCCAACGGATAAACGAACAAGGCGATCAGATATTCCAAGCACGGATTTTTCGTCGTCGCTCAACCGTTGATGTGTCGTTGTTGAAGGATGCGTGATTAAGCTTTTCGTATCACCGAGGTTATTAGAAATATCGATGATGTTAAGCCCATTCAGCATCGCAAATGCACCTGGCTTGCCGCCTTTAACTTTAAAAGCGACAAGGCTTGAGCCACCAGGCATTTGCTCATTCGCGAGTGCAAATTGAGGATGGCTTTCCAAACCTGGATAAAGGGTCCGTTCAATTTTTGGATGGCCTTCAAGGAACGTCGCAACCTTTAAGGCGTTCTCACAATGTTGCCGCACTCTGACAGTTAATGTTTCGAGGCCTTTAAGTAACACCCATGCATTAAAAGGTGAGAGTGCTGGGCCTGTGTGCCGCATCCAAGGCGTAAGGTGATCTTCGATAAATTCATCATCATTAGTGAGGATTGCGCCGCCAAGTGTTCGTCCTTGGCCATCGATGTGCTTCGTTGCCGAATAAATGACAATATCAGCACCCAAATCAATGGGCTTTTGTAAGACGGGCGTTGCAAAAACATTATCGACAACAAGTTTCGCGCCTGCTTTATGGGCGAGGTCAGCAATCTTGGGTATATCAATAATTTCAAGGCATGGGTTTGATGGTGTTTCCAAGAAAACAACATTTGCCGGCTTTGAGAGCGCTTTCTCCCAAGCCGCGTAGTCAGTGCCGTCAACGAGTTCTGTTTCAATGCCAAACTTTGGTAATTGGTCCGCAATGATATAGAGGCATGATCCAAACAAGGCCCGTGATGCAACGACCCGGTCTCCAGACTTTAACTGTGAAGCGAGTGCCGCAAAAACTGATGACATGCCCGTCGATGTAGATACGCAATAACGCGTGCCTTCGAGGAGCGCCAAGCGTTCTTCGAACATAGACAACGTAGGATTTGCGTAGCGAGAATAGATATAACGTTTTTTGTCGCCTTTGAAGGCGGTCTCTGCTTCTTCGGCGCTAGGGTATACATAGCCGGATGTTAGAAAGATAGCTTCTGACGTTTCTTCAAATGATGAACGCGCCGTGCCGCCACGAACAAGCTGCGTTGCCGTGCGCCATGATTTTTCTTGAGAAGTATAGTCGCTCATTGGAACCTCCATTTCTGGGGCCCCGGTCCAAAAAATAACCCTGACAGTCATGCCAGGGGCCTCGTCGAACCGAGACCTTTTAGCGGGTTTATTTAGCGTGGCCGCAAGCCGGTCGGACAAATCACCACGTAGGATAATTATATATGAGAGCGTTTAGCAGATGACAAGGGGTAATGTTCGTGAGTGAATTATGATGAATTAAGACGTGCTCTCGTCTTTTTGTCTTTTCATGACTACATTTCTAGCTCGGCGGACACCCCACCAGACAGCAAGAATGACCGGTGTGATTATTAACATTAGTGCGACATCAGATTTAATGGGGATGATGTTCTCGGAAGATAAGCCTTTAATAATATATCCGAGCAGGCCAACCAAATAATAACTGATAGCCACGACGGACAAACCTTCAACGGTTTGCTGAAGCCGTAATTGTAGCTTGGCGCGGCTATCCATAGATTGGAGTAAATCACGATTTTGTGCCTCGAGTGCGACGTCAACACGCGTTCGGAGAAGATCGCTTGCACGTGCAACGCGACGGCTTAGTGTTTCGATGCGCCGGGCAAGATTGTCCCGGGTCTCCATCGCTGGCTTAAATCGTGTCAGCATATAATCGGTCATGGGCTGCAAGCCTAGGATCCGATCGATGCGCATGGCTTCAGTTCGTTGCATCACGAGTTCCTGATAAGCACGAGACGCACTAAACCGATAGTTTAGTGAAGCAGATGTTCTTTCTGTTTCTGCCGCAACTTTTGATAACTGTTCTAAAAGTCTTTGTTCATCGTCGGTGCCATCGCTGAATGCCAGCGTTTGCAAAATATCGCTGAGATCTTGTTCTAGTTTTGCTATTTGAGGGCGAGCATTACGTGCCAGTGGCAGCGCAAGCATTGCCATCATTCGGTATGTTTCCAGTTCACTAAGACGCTGAACCAGCCGGCCTAGCGACGGCGCACTGAGTTTGGACTCTCTAATCAGAAATCGAAGATAGCCGTCGCTATGTATTTGATAGTCGGTCCATAATGTTGCCCGGTTATCGACAATATTTCCGCCAACCAGCGAGTTGTTGTCGAACAATCCGTTCAATTCGGCACCAGCACGTTCGGGTTTCTCTCCCGTCTCTATCGCGATGTGTAAAGCCGTTAGAACGTCTCCGGGCAGATAACTTAACCAATCAGCAGGGACGTCATTGATTGGACATCCCTTGAAGGGCTGCTCAATAGACCCTTCCTTGATTAGTGTGTATGTATAAAACTCAGTATGGCGTTCCCACTTAAGTCGAAATGGCCCAAAGTCAGCGTCAAATTGAGAATCTGACGTTGCTGGCGGCGCGATTTTAAAGGTCTGACATAATTTTGCGAGATGATCGCGGTCTGCATCTGCCTTTTCTTCACCTGTAACACATGCAATGTGCGATATTTGCGAAGGTGTAGATATCACCGCGTGGGGGCGCGCATTCATCTCGGTGGCGAGTTCTGAGCGTAAAGGATGTTCTTTAAAAATCATTTTTCGATCTCGACCTCGTCAACGACCGTTTCCAAACCTATATTACATGCACGTAGGCTGTTTATGCAGTTTAATCATTAACGTAAAGTTGGAGGCTCGCCAATGACCGATATTGCTACGACAGATGATTTATTCTTTACAGATACTTCTTTGACACGAGAAAAAGCTGAAGCCATTACTGATGATGCCCTGGCGAATGCTGATGATGGGGAATTATTTTTGGAATACCGTCAGTCTGAAAGCATCGTGTTTGATGACGGCCGGGTGAAGAGTGCCAGCTTTGACACAGCGCAGGGTTTTGGCCTTCGCGCGGTATCTGGCGAAGCCACAGGTTACGCCCACGCTTCAGAATTATCCGAGCACGCATTGTTGCGGGCAAAGGACACTGTTCAGGCGGTGACACGCGGTCAAACGGGCGCAGAAGCTGTGCCGCTTCGGAAAACCAATCGATCACTTTATGGTGATGATAATCCGCTTTCTTTGGTGCCGTTTGAGGACAAGGTTGGTTTGCTTGCAGATATGGATGCCTATGCGCGCTCGTTAGATAGCAATGTCCGTCAGGTCACGGTGTCTGTTTTAGGATCATGGCAGGCTGTCCAGATTGTAAAGCAAGGTGGTGAGCGGGTTGCGGATATTCGTCCGCTCGTTCGGCTCAATGTCCAGGTTGTGCTTGAGCAAGATGGGCGCATGGAGATGGGCTCTCACGGTATCGGTGGGCGCATTAATTTCGATACGTACATGTCTGCGGATACTTGGAAGCCTGCGGTTGATGAGGCGTTACGTCAGGCGCGCGTTAATATGGAGGCTGATCCTGCCCCGGCGGGTGAGATGGTTGTTGTCTTGGGCGCTGGCTGGCCTGGTATTTTGTTGCATGAAGCGATTGGCCACGGGCTTGAAGGTGATTTCAATCGCAAGAAGACATCTGCATTTGCGGGCCTGCGCGGTGAACGCGTGGCATCCCCTGGCGTCACAGTGGTTGATGATGGCACGCTTGAAGATCGTCGTGGCTCGCTCAGTATTGATGATGAAGGAACACCGTCTGAATACACAACACTGATTGAGGATGGAATCCTTAAAGGATACATGCAGGATCGCATGAACGCGCGATTGATGGGTGAAGGGTCAACTGGTAACGGGCGGCGTCAGTCTTATGCGCACATGCCCATGCCTCGCATGACCAACACATACATGCTCGCCGGTGACCGTGATCCGAACGAAATTCTGGCTTCTGTCGATAACGGCTTATACGCGACGTCGTTTGGTGGTGGTCAGGTTGATATCACCAACGGAAAATTCGTCTTTACGTGTACTGAAGCGTATAAAATTGAAAATGGTAAAGTGACAACGCCAGTCAAGGGCGCGACATTGATTGGCTCTGGCCCTGATGTTTTGACCAAGGTGACGATGATTGGAAACGACCTTGAGATGGACCCGGGAATCGGAACATGTGGCAAAAACGGCCAAGGCGTGCCCGTAGGTGTCGGCCAGCCAACGCTCAGGATCGATGGACTCACTGTTGGTGGTACAGCTGTATGATAATTTTTTAGGAACACTTTATAAGTGTATTATGTATTAACATACACTAAATAATTTTTTATAGTCTTGGTCAGTCTCGGGGAGAAGTGCGTCTTCTTTCTGGGATTTTCTGTCTAGCACCGCTTAAGCTCGGCATTTCATCTCATGTGAGCGAACTACCTTCTGATCCAGACGATATCTTTAATTGTGTCGCGCGCCTATATCGCGAAAGGTTCCTGTATCCACTGCACCTTGAGGTGTTCGGTGAGTATGGGTATTTAGACTGAGACCCCTACAAGATGATGATACCAATGTTATTAATTGGATTGTCTGGATGGATGCCTTTGATGTTCTTGAGCCATATCTACTTGAAAAGGAAATTATAGAATGTCCAACTCATTTCGAATGAGGCCATACGGACAGTCCTTGGCAATCGTTGTATTTGGGCCTTCTTCGCTAAGTCATTTGCAATGTTTAAAGGCTGGGTACCAGCACTGCTCTGTCATCACTCAAGATCGCGGTCTTTGGCATATGATGGATCCATTATTGAATGGAACGCACATCAGGGTATTGGGTGAAGCAGGGTCAACTAAAGTTATACGTGTATTTAAAGATGATGGATATGATGCAATCGCAGATCAGGGCCTTGCTCCGATCTGCAAGGGAAATGCCATGGGCACTATAGATATGCGTAGAAGCCGTTAAGCGAGACCCTGGAATTCAAGATCGCTGGTTACTGACGCCTTGGCAATTACGCTAATCATTGTCTCGATTCTATGGATATCAATAAGCATATTCCGTAAATACAGGATCTACGTTTTCGCCCCATAATCGATAGTAGGCGGCTAACAGTTCGTCTGCTAGCGTCAGGCCACTTTCAGCTGTTTGAAACATTGGCTTCAAGAAATGACTTTCGTCCATGCCAACGTTATCAAGCCGGTGACGATTTTTGAGACCGCGGTGTGAAATGCATAAAGCTTCAGATGCAATTTCGCGGACGGTGGTATCTCTGAAAGGTGTTCGAAGGGCCGTTATAGGAACGCCATCTCTTAAGGCCTGACGTTCTTCCGCGGTCCAGTCTTTAACGAGATCCCATGCTGCATTTCTAGCATCAGTGTCATAGAGCAAGCCTACCCAAAAAGCGGACAATGCACATAGGCGGTTCCATGGGCCCCCGTCAGCGCCACGCATTTCAAGGAAAGTTTTTAACCGAACTTCAGGGAAGATTGTAGAAATGTGATCGACCCAATCTGACATGACAGGTGTATGGCCAGGATAAGCTGGAAGCTTGCCAGCCATAAAATCATGGAAAGATTGCCCAGACGCATCGATATACTTACCGTCCCGGCACACAAAATACATAGGTACATCGAGCGCATAATCCACATAGCGCTCAAATCCCATACCGTCTTCAAAGACGAACGGAAGCATACCACTTCGGTCCGGGTCTACATCGGTCCATATCTGACTTCTGAAAGATAGAAATTCGCTTGGCTTTCCATTTCGGAACGGTGAATTCGCCCAGAGTGCTGTTGCGATCGGTTGAAGCGCTAATGCCACGCGGAACATTTGGACCATCGATTCTTCAGAACAGAAGTCTAGATTGACTTGTACGGTGCAGGTTGACTTCATCATTTCTAAGCCGAGATTGCCGCGTTTTGGCATATAATCTCGCATGATTTGATAACGTCCCTTTGGCATCCATGGAATATCGTCAACAGGCCACTTCGGACGATAGCCAAGACCAACAAAGCCAATGCCCATTTCCTTCGCGATTGCTTTTACTTGATGGAGATGGCTTGAAACCTCATCGCACGTTTGATGGATGTTCTCGACAGCTGCGCCAGAGAGCTCAACCTGACCTGCAGGTTCTAGAGAGACAGAGCTGCCGTCCTTGGATGAGAGTGCAATAACGTTTTCACCTTCATAAACGGGCTCCCACCCAAAGCGCGTGAGTCGTGTGAGCAATTCACGGATACCGTCCTCTCCGTCGTAGGTAAGTGGTTTCAAATCTGAAAGCCGAAATGCAAATTTTTCATGCTCCGTGCCAATGCGCCATTGCTCAGGCGGCTTGCAGCCGCTTTCCATGTATTGGACAAGAATATCTTTATTTTCGATGGGAGTGTCGTTCTTTGGTGCGGCGCCGGACATATCGGTCTCCGATTTTGTTTATAAGGCTTATATTTCGTTTATTTACGCATATCTTCGACTGCCTGACGAATTGCCAAGGCGGCCACAACGGCTGTTTCGGCGCGCAAAATTCGTGGGCCTAAGTCAGCGCCGACAGAGAAGGTTAGTTTGTCCATTGCGTCAAGTTCAGAAGGTGAAAAACCGCCTTCAGGACCGATTACAAAAGCAAGATCGTCTGTTTTGTCTTGAAGCACCCGTGCTAAAGCTTGGCCATTTCCGGTTTCATCCAAATAAATAAGGCGTCGCGATGAAGGCCAATTGTTTAAGGCACTTTGTAGCTGTTGAGCAGCTTCGAATTCAGGCATTGTTAATCTTCTAGATTGTTCTGTCGCCTCAATGGCAGTGGCTTGTAGTCTCTCTATATTTACACGAGAGTTTTGAGTACGTTCAGTGATAACTGGCATAATTTTAGACACACCAAGTTCAGTGGCTTTTTCAATGATAAAGTCAGTACGGTCTTTTTTTATGGGTGCGAATAAAAGCCAAATATCTGGCTCATTTTTTTGTGGCAAGGTTTGCTCAGTGACAGAGACGGTCGTACATTTCTTGTTGGCGTCAGTGACCGATACTTTCCACTCGCCGTCTATGCCATTAAATACAAGAAACTCATCGCCACTGGTCATTCGCATCACATTGATAAGATAGTGACTTTGCGAACGCGTTAAAGTGAGTGTGGAATCTGCGCGTATAGGCTCAGAAATGTAAAGTCGGGCGAGTGAATTATTAGACATATCGATCTCCTATGTATGAGTATCGACCCATTGGCCCATTACGTAAATGTTGATGGTTGTGCTTGTCAGGACTTTCACCTTCACTATTCTATCCGCTATAACCACGTAATGATGACTAACGGTTCAAATGATCGAAAAGCGAGCGATATCCGGGCCAATGCGTGGATGATATCCATGGCACCGAATATTACTCGCCCATACTTGCATCTTATTCGAGCTGACCGACCAATTGGCACATGGTTACTGTTATTGCCGTGTCTCTGGTCATTAAGCATGGCCAGCAAAGGTATGGATGGCGGATTGCCTGACCCTTGGTATGTTTTACTTTTTGTATTTGGTGCATTCGTGATGCGTGGGGCCGGATGCGTTATCAACGATCTTTGGGATCGTGATATTGATGGTAAAGTTGCCCGGACCTCTGAGCGGCCTATCGCATCAGGGGTGGTTTCTGTTCGTGCTGCATTCACCTATTTAGCAGGGCTTTTGCTTTTAGGATTGTTGGTTCTTATACAATTCAACATGATGGCCATTGTTTTGGGCATTTCTTCTTTAGCGTTGGTCACTATGTATCCATTGATGAAACGGATAACGTATTGGCCACAAGCATTTCTGGGCTTCACCTTTAATTGGGGTGCGTTACTCGCTTGGGCAGCCGTAACTGGAAGCGTTGATGCCGCCGTAGTATTTTTGTATGGAGCAGGGGTCTTGTGGACGCTTGGTTACGATACAGTTTACGGTCATCAAGATAAGTCAGATGATCTTCTTGCAGGTGTAAAGTCTTCGTCGATCAAACTTGGGCAGCATACACAATTATTTGTCGCAGTGGTGTACATACTTAGCCTCCTGCTTTTTACAACGGCGGGGCTATTGGCTGGAATGACCTGGTTCTTCTACTTGATGCTGGGGATCTCAGGTCTGCAGTTTATATGGCAGGTCTCGACGCTTAAAATTGATGATCCTGCGAATTGTCTGACGCGGTTTAAATCAAACAGAGATGTCGGCTTACTGATCTTTCTTGGCGCACTTTTAGGTTAAACAGACTTTATTCTATAAAATATATCCGTCGATGAAGCGTGCTTCCATCGCGAAATTTTTATATTTTTACACCTGAACAAATCGCTTCAGGCTTCAATCATTCACATCGCGATAACCTGCGTGGAGCGGCCTTATTAAGGCCTTGACTGCGGGCCGTGTTGTCACGCGCTGGTGGTGCGGGCGGTTTATCTTTGAATAAACCATAACCCTCGCCGATCAGCTTTCACCCAAAACTTAAACCAATAGAAATGGAGAAGGACCTATGTCCACTTCCGTCGAACAATCGTTCGTCAAACACTTCCAAGCTGGCGTACCACGCATGGGCTCAAAGCTTCGGAATACAGTGTGAACAAAGAACGCAATCAAAGGCTCGTCTACAACTTTTCAGAAAATTGGGCGGATAGCCTGGACGAGCTAAAAACCGCTCATGATGAGCGCAGCGTCATTGCGCGTGCAGGTGAATACGCACTTGGCCGAAAAACTGATGAACTCATCACTGAACAGCTGGACACATCAATGAACTATTCAGGCGCTGGTAAAGATGGTTTAACAAAGGCCAAAGTCCTCACAGCATTTGAAATGCTGGGCGATGCGGATGTGCCTGATGATGGTGAACGTTATGCCGTCGTGGGTTGGAAGCAGTGGTCGGATTTGCTTGGCATCGAAGAATTCGCCCATGCGGATTATATCGGTGATGGAGATCTTCCTTGGAAGGGTACTCAAGCTAAACGTTGGCTGGGCACGCTTTAGATGCCGCATTCAGGTCTCACAAAGACGCCGAGTGTTCGTTACTGCTATTGGTATCACAAAACAGCTATTGGCCACGCCGTTGGCTCAGATGTGAAGACCTATATCACATGGCACGGCGATCGCGCAGCAAACTTAATTAACAATAGGGCCCATGCCCGATTGGGATCACGCGTACATTATATGTATGTGTGATCCCGGTTCTTTTTTGCGTTTGGGCTACTCGGCGGCCTGGCGTGCGCCAGACAAACGATCAATAATCTCCTGCGCGGCCGTTGGGATATGCGTGCCAGGGCCATAAATTGCGGATACGCCTTTGCCATAAAGGAAGTCATAGTCCTGTGTCGGGATCACACCACCACATACGACCATGATGTCGTCGGCACCTTCTGCTTTAAGTGCGCTAATCAACTGCGGCACCAAAGTCTTGTGACCTGCAGCTTGTGACGACACACCAATGATATGAACATCGTTTTCAATTGCTTCACGGGCAGCTTCTTCTGGTGTCTGAAACAATTGTCCAACATCCACATCAAAACCAATATCCGCGAACGCGGTTGCAATCACTTTGGCGCCACGGTCGTGGCCGTCTTGGCCCATCTTTACGACGAGCATACGGGGGCGCCGACCTTCGGTTTCAGCGAATGCAGCAACGTCATCACGGATTTTCTTGAAACTTTCGTCCGCATCATACGCACCACCGTAAACGCCTGAGATAGATCTAATTTCTGCGCGGTACCGTGTATAGACAGTCTCAAGCGCTGATGAGATTTCACCGACTGTCGCGCGCTTGCGTGTGGCATCAACGGCAAGGGCGAGGAGGTTGCCTTCGCCCGTATTCGCAGCGTCGGTGAGCGCATTAAGTGCTGCATCGCATGCCGCTTGATCGCGGGTATTGCGAACAGTCTTAAGACGGGTGACCTGGCTTTCACGAACCTTGTCATTATCGATATCAAGAACATCGATAGTTTCTTCTTCGCCGCGTTGATACTTGTTTACACCAACAACAATTTCTTCACCTCGGTCGACGCGCGCTTGCTTGCGGGCTGCGGCTTCTTCGATGCGAAGCTTTGGCAGGCCAGCATCAACAGCTTTGGTCATGCCGCCCATATCTTCAACTTCATCGATGAGCTTTCGGGCTTCAGTGACCATTGAATTTGTCAGTGCCTCGACATAGTAACTACCACCCAGCGGGTCGATAACCTGCGGGATGCCTGTTTCTTCAGCGATGATCAACTGAGTGTTGCGAGCGATACGCGCTGAGTTGCGTGTCGGCAAACCAATGGCTTCATCAAGTGCGTTCGTGTGTAAAGATTGCGTGCCACCCAAAACAGCGGCCATCGCTTCAATGGTGGTGCGGATGACATTATTATAGGCGTCCTTCTCGGTGAGCGAGACGCCAGATGTTTGACAGTGTGTGCGCAGCATCGAAGAGTGTGGGTCCTTTGGTTTGAACTCCGTCATTAACTCTGCCCATAGAATTCTGGCGGCGCGGAGTTTAGCAACTTCCATAAAGAAGTTCATGCCGATGCAGAAAAAGAACGATAGACGCGGTGCAAACTTATCAACATCCAGGCCGTTGGCCCCCGCAGCGCGGACATATTCAATGCCATCTGCAAGCGTGTAAGCCAGTTCCTGTACGCACGTCGCACCAGCTTCCTGCATGTGATAACCCGAGATAGAAATCGAATTGAATCGCGGCATGTGCTCAGCTGTATATCCGATGATATCAGAGACGATGCGCATCGATGGTTCAGGTGGGTAAATATATGTGTTACGCACCATGAACTCTTTAAGAATATCATTCTGAATTGTGCCGGATAGTTTATCCGCGCTGACACCTTGTTCTTCAGCGGCAACGATGTATCCCGCAAGAACAGGAAGCACGGCACCGTTCATTGTCATTGAGACAGACATTTCATCCAAGGGAATGCCGTCAAATAGAATTTTCATATCTTCGACGCTATCGATGGCAACGCCGGCCTTGCCGACATCACCTGCGACGCGCTCGTGGTCGCTATCATAGCCCCGGTGGGTCGCTAGGTCGAAAGCAACCGAAAGGCCTTTTTGGCCAGCAGCTAGATTCTCACGGTAAAATTTGTTGGATTCTTCTGCTGTAGAAAAACCTGCGTATTGGCGGACCGTCCATGGACGGTTCGCATACATTGTCGCGCGTGGTCCCCTTAAGAACGGTTCGAAACCTGGCAACGTATCAATATGCTCAAGACCCTCAAGATCGGCGGCGGTATAAAGTGGCTTAACGGTAATGCCTTCTGGCGTTTCCCAATTCAGATCATTGACGCTCTTACCTTTCAGCTCTTTTTCAGATGCTGATTGCCAATCATCTAATGTCGGTTTGCCGTTGCTTGCCATCTTGATCCTCCAATTTTTTATAGCGATATTATAAGGGCAAGCACATGTGTGTCGCCAATTATTTCGCACATGCGAGATAGCAAATGGGGTAAATTAGGCAAAATCCCAAAATATTGTGCACTTATCCACATCATGTGATTGCAACAAACGTGTAAACAAAATATGGTACTTTCCAACGTAAGAGGCGCTTATTTAGTGTCTGCATGGGGATTTTAACACAACGCCTAGTCAGGCACCGAGGAGATCAAGATGGCCTTCGAGTGGACACCAGATCACATTAAAACGTTAATTGCGCTTTGGAATGAAGGTCATACCACGAGCGAAATCGGATCTCGTATGGGGATCACGAAGAATGCGGTTGTTGGCAAAGTACATAGATTGGGGCTGCCAAAGCGCGGTTCTCCAATCAAGCCAAAGCCGGAAAAGAAGTCTAATGTTGTATCTATGGCGCAACTCCGCCCAGGTATGTGTGTGTGGCCGACGGGCGATCCGTCGACGGATGATTTTCATTTTTGTGGCGATAGAGCTGCAACTGGACGCCCATATTGCAATACGCATTGTGACCGCGCGTACGTGAAGCCATCAAAAGATGATCGTCGTCGGCGCACAGCCAACGGCTAAGATATTCTCGTAGAATACCAGTTAAAAGAGGGCGCTTGTCGCCCTATTGACGCATCTGGGCTGCGGCGTATGCTGGAAGCCATGAACACAGTGAATTCGATATTAATGATTGGCCGAATTACAGACCCGGTGACCCTCTAGGGCCGCCGGGAGATGCCTTTGCGCATCATCGCCAATTTAAATATCGAAAGGACTGTATTATGAACTCTTCATTAGCGACGACTTGCCGCCACACAACTCAAAATTATTTACTGCATGTTTTTCAGTCGTTGCGGAAAACAATCCAAATGCACTGTCCCGGATATTGGGACCTTTCACAAAGCGTGGATTATCCCCATCTCATGTATATGCGAAGCGCATGGGCGCTGTAGGGGAAGACTTGCAAGTGGATATTCATTTGGCCGATGCCGATGATGATACGGCAAGAAGGCTCGCTATTGATATTCGTGGGCTCTGGTTAGTCCGAACAGTTTTAACATCGGACAAGCATTGCCAAGCTGATATAGCTTGAGAAAGAGAAGTATTAAATCATGAGCTTTCGTGATCGTTTAGAAGTTTGCGCGCGATTTACACCAGGGGCTTATCGCCCGTTAATTATTGCGGGGTGCCCTTTGGGCCGCGTGACGCATGCATTTGCATCTTCGCTGCAGAATTATCCTGACGTATTTACGGTCTATGAGCATGCAGTGACTTTGTCTCCCAACTTTAAGACAGTCGAAGCGAGAACAGAAGCTGTTGCCGGTGTGCTGGAAGATTTAAAAGAAAAAGGCCTTATCCCTGGATGGCGTGGCGAGCATTATGCGATATCTGAAAGTTTTTATGATGCACCGCTTCTTACCGTCGAACGTGCTGCGGTTCCGTATCTGGGAACGATGGGGTACGGGGTACATTTAAATGGTTATGTGCACAAAGATGGCGATATTCACATGTGGATCGGTAAGCGCTCAATGCAGAAACCAACCGGCCCCGGTAAGCTCGATCAAATGGTCGCTGGCGGGCAGCCTGTAGGTATTTCTATTTGGGATAACTTGATCAAAGAATGTGGCGAAGAAGCAGGTATGGCGAGAGATATTGCTGAGAAAGCTGTTCCCGCCGGCACGATCTCATACCTAACGGAGCAAGAAGATCGTCTGCGCCACGATGTTATTTTCAATTATGACATTGAAGTCCCGAGCGACTTTGAACCTCAACCGACGGATGGCGAGGTCGATGCGTTCTATTTATGGCCAATCAAAGATGTGATGGACCGTATCCGAAGTACGGACGATTTTAAGTACAATGCTGCTCTCGTTATTATTGATTTTGCTATTCGTCATGGAGCCCTTGGTCCTGAAGAACCTGAGTATATTTTGATCAATGAGGCTTTGAGACTTGGACGGGCGGGCGAAAATAGCGTTCGTTGATGCTTTTCTATGCCGCAACTGACTTGTTAAGGTAATGCTATGGACACCTCACCACGACCGATGGATTTGTATCCGAAAATTGAGCCTTATGATCGAGGTATGCTCGATGTAAGTGATGGCCATCGGTTATATTACGAACAATCAGGAAATCCTGATGGGACACCGGTAGTCTTCTTACACGGTGGACCTGGCGCAGGGTCAAATCCGGCGCATCGGCGGTTCTTCGATCCTGATTACTATCGCATTGTTATATTTGATCAACGAGGTTCTGGGCGTTCAAGGCCTTTTGCATCTCTCGAGAATAATACAACGGATCATTTGGTTGCGGATATTGAAGCATTGCGTGCGCATCTGGATATTAAAAGCTGGCTCGTTTTCGGTGGCTCTTGGGGCTCGACGCTGGCACTCGTTTATGCAGCACGTCATGTCTCAAGGTGCCTTGGTCTTGTTCTTCGTGGTATTTTCTTGGGCTCGAAAGCGGAATTGGATTGGTTTTTATACGGCATGAAGACGGTTTTTCCGGAAGCATGGCGTCGATTTTCCGAATTTGTCCCTGTGGAAATGAGAGATAACCTGATGGTGGAATATCATCAGCGTTTGATTGATCCATCGCCGGATATTCACATGCCCGCAGCTGCTTATTGGGCGGGTTATGAGACGTCATGTTCTAATCTATTAGCATCACCAAGTGAAGCGCCCCCGCATGTTTCAAGCGGTGCACTCTCGTTGGCGCGGATTGAGGCACATTATTTTGTGAACGATGTTTTTATTGGTGATACAGAAATTATTGAGAGCGTTCCCAACCTCAGGCGTTTGCCATGTGTTGTTGTGCAAGGTCGGTACGATATGGTTTGTCCGATTAAAACAGCTGATGCTCTTGTTCAGGCCTGGCCTGAAATTGATTATCGGATTGTTCCAGATGCGGGTCACTCAGCGATGGAGCCAGGTGTTCGGTCTCAGTTAGTGCGTGCAACAGACGCAATGAAAAATCGCATCTGAGATCTTTCGACTATGGTTAATTAAACAGTAACAGTTGAGGTTCTAGAGTGTCGTAACACATCTAGGAGGCTTCAGCTTTGAGATCACGAGCACTTATATGGCTCGCCGCAATTATTGTTTTGTCTTCTCTGCAGACATCACGTGCTTTTGCAGACGTAAGTACGTTCACGTTGGCGAAAGACCCGGCCTACGTCACTATATCTGGCGGGTATTTCGACTATGTCCGAGGCAATGATACTGGCGCTGAGATTTCACTAGAATATAGATCAGACTATGAGCTCGGATGGTTCAAACCTTTTGCCCACGGTGCATATGTCACAAACGGTATGACATTCCTTGGCGCAGGCCTCCTGCTTGATCTGCAAGTTGGGGACAATTGGATCGTTCAACCGTCATTTGCGCCGACATGGTGGCGGGACAAGTCTGGACAGTTTGATCTCGATCTTGGATCAGCATTGGAATTCAGATCTAGACTTGAAGTCGCCTATCGCTTTGAGAATAAATTCCGACTGGGTGTATCAATTACGCATACGTCGAATGCGAGTACAGGAGACACCAATCCTGGCACCGAAGCTGTGATGCTTAACGTGTCGGTTCCAACGTCGATGTTTGTCCTTCCCTAATACTTAATGGCTGCATTCTTTAGGCTTAGGCCAATTGCCATGATGAGGTCATTGGTGTAGTCAAAAGCTATAGCGCCCGTAGCTCAGTCGGATAGAGCACCAGATTCCTAATCTGGGGGCCACAGGTTCAAATCCTGTCGGGCGCACCATTTCGATAGAAATGCCATCCAATCCTTCATTGAATATTTCGTTGTCTTTATTGTGACAATACGTCACATTTTTTCTAACTCATATGATACTGGAGTGCAGTTGTGATGTACAAAAGCGAACCAAACTCGGCCCTTCAAAAAGCCTTATTAGTCTTAGAAGCCATCGTTCAAGATGTTCGTCCGCTGGGTGTTGTTGATATGGCAGAAGAATTAAATGTGTCGCGCCAGACGGCGCATCGGGTCATTCGTCAGTTAGAGCAATTAGGCTTATTACACAAAGACCCCAGCCGTGAACGTTACATCCCCGGAACACGCCTCAGAACACTCGCGATCAAAACTATTTCTTCAGTACAATCTACGCGCGGCACCCATACTATTCTTAAAAAACTTGTCGATGAGATAAACGAGACTTGCAATATTGGCATGCTCGATGGCAATGAAATCATTTATATTGATCGGGTAGAATGTGAGTGGCCACTTCGGGTTCAGCTAAAACCTGGAAGCCATGTACCGGTTCATTGTACAGCTATTGGGAAGCTGATGTTGGCGCATTTAGGGTCAGATCAGCGTCAGAAAACGCTGCGCACCATGGACATGCAAAAGTTCACCAAGAACACGATTACTGATCCACAGTTACTCGAAGCCCAGCTCGATCAAATCGTTGCACAAGGGTATTCGATCAACAACCAAGAAGATGCCATTGGTCTTATCGCGATTGCGGTCCCGATCTATGACCCCAACGGAGCTATTGTCGCGGGATTGGGTGTCCATGCCCCCGAGCCGCGTTACTCCATTGCTAAAGCGATTAGCGATCTGCCAAGGTTCCAGGCCTCCGCTGAGCGTATCGGTGTTGCTATGTGTGCAAATAGCCCTTCATAAAAAAAATTTTTACCTCACGTAACAATTTGTATTAACATTACTCAGTCATTTGGGAATCCTAAGGTCTAGAACATCCAACAAAGTGTTCCGATTGATCGCTGAAACGAACCCAAAACAGCGGCATCTCACCTCCAAACAGGGAGAAACTTTATGTTTCCCAAATCCGTAAAACATACATTTGCTGTCGCTGCGCTTGCCGCAACGATGGCGGCGTTGCGATCATGCCATCTGCTAGCGGTGTCGCGCCA
>DGOK01000137.1:0-5341 GCA_002389385.1 Rhodospirillaceae bacterium UBA4468
CAAGATTGGCAACAAGCCTGGCGCTCACCAGATCCAAAACCAGAGTACGATGTTCTCGTTATAGGTGGTGGCGGACACGGCTTAGCGACGGCGTACTATTTAGCCAAAGAACACGGTATTACAAATGTCGCAGTCATTGAAAAAGGCTGGCTTGGTGGCGGTAATACTGGCCGAAACACGACCATCATTCGTTCAAATTATCTTTGGGACGAAAGTGCGCACCTATATGAAAAGTCGCTACAGCTATACGAGGGCATGAGCCAGGACCTCAACTACAACATTATGCTGAGCCAACGCGGCGTTCTCAATTTGGCTCATAGCCTGGGCGATGTCAGAGATACCAAGCGCCGCGTCTATGCCAACAAGCTGAACGGTATTGATTCAGAATACATCGGCCCAGAAGAAATTCGTGAACTCGTACCGATCATTAACTTAGACCCCAATATTCGCTATCCGGTTCTGGGATCATCTCTGCAACGCCGCGGCGGCACGGCCCGCCATGACGCCGTTGCATGGGGATTGGCACGTGCTGCGGATGCGCGCGGTGTCGACATCATTCAAAACTGTGAAGTCACGGGCTTTGATATTCAAAACGGCCAAGTCAAAGGCGTCCACACAACACGCGGTGATATTAAAGCCAAAAAAGTTGGCGTTGTCGTGGCTGGGCATTGCTCCGTCCTTTCAGAAATGGCGGGTTTCAGAATGCCCATCGAAAGCCACCCTCTTCAGGCGATGGTTTCTGATCCCGTGAAACCAATTATCGATGTCGTTGTGATGTCAGGTGCTGTGCACTGTTACGTGTCGCAATCTGACAAAGGCGAATTGGTTATGGGTGCGGGCATCGATGCGCATACAAGCTATTCACAACGTGGCAGCATGCATATTGTCGAAGACCAAATCGCTGCAGTTTGTGAACTCTTCCCGCTTTTCAGCCGCATGCGCTTAATGCGCCAATGGGGTGGAATTGTTGATACATGCCCGGATGCGAGCCCCATCATCTCAAAGACCCCGGTGGATGGCCTATACTTTAACTGCGGTTGGGGTACGGGCGGCTTTAAGGCCACGCCGGGTTCCGGGTGGGTATTCGCTCACACCATCGCGTGTAATGAACCACATCCATTGAATGCACCGTTCGCACTTGATCGGTTTGTAAATGGCAACCTTATCGACGAGCACGGCGCCGCCGGCGTTGCGCATTAGGAGGCAATGATATGTTCTTAATCCCTTGCCCCTGGTGTGGCGAACGCGAAGAGAGCGAATTTTCATATGGGCATGAAGCGCATATTGTGCGCCCGGAAGACCCTGAGAAACTAAGCGATGCTGAATGGGCCAACTATTTGTTCATGCGGACCAATCCAAAAGGACCCCACCTTGAAAGATGGGTGCACACGGCAGGTTGCCGTCGTTGGTTCAATGTTGCCCGCAACACCCATACCAATGAGATTCTTGCTGTGTACTTGATGGGCGAAAAGCCACCCAAGAACTTGGCCAAAGAACCTGTAAAAGGGGCGAAGTCATGACCCAGACACATCGCCTCACCGATGGCGGTCGCATTGATCGTGACCGCCCCATTGATTTCTTTTTCAACGGTCGCAGATATTCCGGGTATGAAGGCGATACCCTTGCGTCTGCTTTGCTAGCAAACGGCGTAATGCTTGTAGGCCGTAGCTTTAAATACCACAGACCGCGTGGCATCACGTCGGCTGGTACTGAAGAACAAAATGCTCTCGTGCAGTTGGAGCGCGGTGCACGGACGATCTCAAACATGCTGGCCACACGCGTGCCGCTTTATGAAGGTCTCGACGCTGCCAGTGTTAATTGCTGGCCATCACACAATTTCGATTTCATGGCCGTGAACAGCTTGTTCCATCGAATTCTACCTGCAGGGTTCTATTACAAGACGTTTATGTGGCCCGTATCGGCTTGGAAATATTATGAACACATCATCCGCCGTGCGGCAGGCCTTGGCCGTTCACCAATGGAGCCTGATGCAGATACCTACGACAAGATGAACGCCCACGCGGATCTTGTTGTTGTTGGTGGCGGACCGGCAGGACTGACAGCTGCCAGATCAGCTGCGATACACGGTGCCCGCGTCATTCTTGTTGATGAACAGACTGAACTTGGCGGACAGCTCTTAAACGAACGATTTGATATCAATGGTCATCCGGCAACCGATTGGGTAGCGGATATCGAAGCAGAACTCATGGCGATGCCGAACGTCACGATCTTAAAGCACACAACTGCGTTCGGATATTATGATCACGGCTTCATCGGCTTCCTGCAAAACCGCAGCAATAATGTTGCGTTTGGAGAGGATGGACGTTCACGCCAACGCATGTGGCGCGTCCGCGCTAAAAACGTGCTTCTGGCTACAGGCTCGCTTGAGCGACCCCTTATTTATTCAGATAACGATCGCCCCGGCTGCATGCTTGCGGGCGCCGTTCGAGCCTACGTTAACCGATACGGTGTCACACCTGGCAACCGCCACGTCATCTTTACGAATAACGATGATGCTTACCGGTCTGCGCTTGATGTGAAAGCGGCGGGTGGTGACGTTGCATGTATTGTCGATTTACGTACCAAGCCAAAAGGCGAACTGGTCACACAAGCGATTGAAGCAGGCATCGACGTCATAGAAGGCTCAGTGATCACTGCTGTCATCGGTGGCAAACGTGTTCGTGCCGTTGAAATTATGAAGCTTAACGAAGATGGTACGGGCGTCACAGGAACAGTGCAGACAATCACCTGCGATATCGTTGGCTCTAGTGGTGGCTGGAATCCCGTTGTTCATCTGCACAGCCATTCTGGTGGGAAAAATGTTTGGCGGGACGAAGATGGTGTCTTTGTACCCGGCGACACACTGCAATCTGAACAGGTATGTGGTGCGGCAGCTGGTAGCTTCTCACTTCAAGCTGCACTGAACGAAGGCGACTTCGCGGGTATTGATTTCGCATCTAAACTTGGCCTTCCAACGAAAAAGCCTGGTGCAGTGCCTAAAACGTCATCTGACGTCGCTGAGGAACCTTGGAAGCTGTTGTGGTATATCCCGACGACGAAACCAGCGGGGCAGCGCGGCAAGCATTTCATTGATCAACAGAACGATGTCACTGTCACCGACGTGCAATTGGCCGCACGGGAAGGTTATCGCTCGGTCGAGCATGCCAAGCGGTATACGACCTTAGGCATGGCAACGGACCAAGGTAAAACCGGCAACATTCCTGGCCACGCGATTTTATCAGCAGCGCTGGGACAAACAATTCCAGAAACAGGTACGACGACGTTCCGTCCGCCTTACTCTCCTGTCACCATGGGTGCGATAGCGGGACGTTATGTCGGAGATTTCTTTGACCCTGTTCGGCGCACCCCCATGCATGATTGCCATGAAAAAGCCGGATGCTTATGGGAAGACGTCGGACAATGGCGCCGCCCTTGGTATTATCCGGCAGACGGCGAAAGCATGCAGGACACGGTAAACCGTGAGTGCCTCGCCGTGCGTAACCATGTCGGTATGCTTGATGCAACGACGCTAGGCAAAATCGATATTCAAGGCCCAGATGCTGCCGAGTTCCTCAACCGTATTTATACAAATGCATGGCTAAAGCTTGCGCCCGGAAAATGTCGTTACGGCCTAATGCTTGGTGAAGACGGCATGATCATGGATGATGGTGTGACGTCTTGCCTGGGCGAAAACCATTACCTCATGACCACCACATCAGGTGGTGCACCGCGCGTGATGGCTTGGCTTGAGGAATGGCTACAAACGGAATGGCCTGACCTCAAAGTTTACCTGACATCCGTAACAGAGCAATTTGCAACACTGCAGCTCGCGGGACCAAACGCACGTGCCCTGTTATCAGAATTCACCAAAGACATTGATCTGGATAACGACGCGTTTCCTTTCATGAGCTGGAAGTCAGGCACGGTTGCCGACATACCAGCACGCATTTACCGGATTAGTTTTACCGGCGAACTCTCCTATGAAATCAATGTTCCTGCCTCAGCAGGTTTATCGCTCTGGACGGATATTATGATTGCGGGTGAAAAGTTTGGTATTGAGCCTTTTGGCACTGAAACCATGCACGTGCTTCGCGCCGAAAAGGGCTTCATTATTGTCGGCCAGGAAACAGACGGCACAACGGCACCAGGCGATCTTGGTATGGACTGGATTGTCTCGAAAAAGAAGCCTGACTTTATTGGCAAACGATCCATGTCGCGGCCAGATATGCTTAGAGATGATCGAAAGCAACTTGTTGGCCTCCTCACATCTGATCCAAGCGAGGTTCTTCCAGAAGGTGGTCAGATCGTTGCGGAGACACAACCAAAGCCACCGATGACGATGATCGGTCATGTGACGTCGAGTTATTACTCAGCCGCCCTTGAGCATTCCATTGCGTTGGCGTTGGTAAAGGGTGGGCGCGCACGCATGGGCGATACGGTGTATGTGCCCATCGATGGCAAAACGGTCTCTTGTGAAGTTGTTGAGCCTATTTTCTATGACAAAGAAGGGAACCGAATCAATGATTGATACTTATCGTTTAAGGAGCCCCCTCGCCCATCTTGGGCTTGATGCCCGCGCACGTGCAGAAGCCGACATCTCAGGCACAGGCGTTATCATAAGCGAACGCCCGCAGGCCGGATTAATTAATATCCGCGGTGATGTATCTGATGCGCGTTTTGTTACGGCCATCGAAAAATCTATCAAGCTTAGTCCACCCACAGTGCCTAACACTGTTGTTGGCAAACCTTCCACCACTCGCCTTATGTGGTTAGCGCCAGACGAGTGGATGGTCATCACGCGCCCAAGCGGCGCTGAGCGCGCACTCAAAGCGTTGCAGAAGAACCTCAAGATTGCTGATCTTCATAGTTCTGTCACGGATACGACCGAAGCCCGGACATGCATCCGTGTATCTGGACCACGTGCCAGGGAAGTTATCTCCAAAGGATGTTCAATTGATTTGCATCCTTCGGCTTTTGGGCCGGGACAATGCGCACAAACTGTCGTCTCACGTGTCGGCGTCATGCTGGCTCAAACTGCGAACAGTAAAACACATCAGCCGACCTATGAGCTTTATCCGCTTCGAAGCTTTGCGACGTACCTTTGGAATTGGTTGGAAGATGCCTCAGCTGAGTATGGCGTGAAGGTCGAGTAACCTACTCTTTATCTCGTCTATCACGCGCCTCGCGGCGGCTTCCCTTTCGTCGATCATTAACTTCACGGCGCTCAGCACCTTTCCGTCTGTCACCGCCTTCAGGCATCTCAAGTTGCTGCTGACGACGGTAGGTTTGCGAGCGCCTTTCCTGATGCTGCTGTCGTCGGTCCTGACGTCGACGCTCACGG
>DGOK01000137.1:5454-10166 GCA_002389385.1 Rhodospirillaceae bacterium UBA4468
AAGCAGCTCGGCTTCCGCAGCGGCTAATTCACTCTCGCTGAGCGGAGATTTGCGAACCGCATCGTTTTTGACGACCACTTCTGGGACTGGCTTGATCTCAGTGGGCGCTTTATACCCAGCGGCGTCCCAAGGAAACTGTTCAATAGGTTGACAGGCCTGTGTGCCACCATCCACTTCAGCCAAGGCAGCGTTTATACGCACCAACTGTGGCATAGAAGCCGTTAAAAACGCCGACGCCAATAACCGATTCAATCCGTGTTTTAAATTCGTCCTGACGCTCAGCAATATGCTCTTTAAGTCGTGCAAGGTCTTCAGGCGTTTCATTGAACGCAATCAATATGACTTCAGTAAGCCGTGGTAATCCCCCGCATAACCGGGGAAGGGCCTTTGCATTTGCGACACTAAAATAAGGCGTCACGATGGTCCGCCCTGTATATCCATTTGCTGTCGTTGCTGTGATCGCCAATGGATTGAGTTGGACTGCAACAGACCCATTATCGTCGGATTGTGCTGTCCCGACACCTATGAAGAATATCATCAAAAATGCGAATGCGACCAATCGACAAGATACAAAGAATTTCATGACTTATCCTCATTGAGTGAGACTTCAGTCCCAAACACGCCTGTCTGAAATTTGAACTCAACATCTATCGATCCGACAAGAAGATGTATGCCTTCTCGGGAAAGTCTTTCCCCACAGGCATCAGCAAACATCCAAAGGTCACGTGTTTGCAGTTTCATCACATCCCTCAAATAATAATTGAGAGAAGCATATCATAGAGTTTATCGGCAGCGTATGACATTGATCACCGCAAGGGCATTTATCGCCTAACGGCACCTAAAAGCCTATATGGGATCAGTAAACTGAATTTTCTGGAAGCGGTTTAATCGCCATTTCTGCGCTGGCTTGTTCGACCCACGCACTCCGATGCTTAGCAACTTCTACTGCCTGATGCCGTGCGCGTTTTTTTGTTGGCGCCAAAGCTTCTTCATAGAAAAAATCGGGCAACTGATCATCGGCGACGGTGAAACCTGCATCACGATTGAATGCGTCTTCGAACATAAGCGTCTCAAGGCCAATCTGCTTGAAATAGCTGTCGGTCAATTCAGTCCCAACAGCGCTATTCACAGCACTCATGATCAAGTCAAGATTAATGTTTGTTACCGTACGACCAAACAGGCATAGCCCAACGCTGTCAGCGGCTGCGCATAGCATCTGAACGTTCATGCTTTCGCCAACCAATTCCTCAGTCGATTTCCCGTCACACTCATGCGTTGGAATATTGCCGGTTGTGTGGTCAGCACCTTGTGCCGTCGACATCATCGAAATACCTGTCACTTCAATCACGCGGGGATCGTAGGCACTGATCGATTGTTTCTTGATCACCGGCACGCGTTTGATACCGAAATGCTCACCAACTCTGGCCGCACCGGAAGAAAGCAATTTGCCTCGCTCAGTCCCTGTGCGGATATCTTGAAGGGCTGCTTCCATGAATGCGACATTACCGAACTCAGCCTCACCGTTCTCCATCAAAATCGCCAATGTGGCGCCCAATTCAATGGTATCGATCCCAAGATCATTTGCGGTCATATTCAACCGGCCAACGTCGTCAGGGTCTTCCAAACCGCAATTGGTTCCAAGCAATCCAATTGTCTCATATTCAAGTGGTGAGACAATCTCTTTGCCATCTTTATCAACATAGATGTTTGAGCATTTGATCATGCAGCCAGGCATACATGCATGCGTAGGGACGCCGCCCCGCTCCATATTTTGCTCACGAATGAAATCACCACCCATCCGGAAGCGCTCTTTCGATGCATCTGTCATTTGACCGCTGGAGAAGTTACGTACAGGCAATCCGCCCATCCCGTTCATTACATCCGCTACAAGAGCAGTGCCGTATTCGCCCATGCTGATGACTTTCTCATCAACGCGAAGTTTTGCTGTATATTCTTTGACGCCTTGCATAACGCCGCGTCGGTCCTCAAAGGTCGGCATTTTGTGCTTGTCGCACACCATCGCCTTAACCTTCTTCATGCCCATCACAGCACCAACACCACCACGGGCAGCAATCCTGACAGGACGACCTTCTGGATCTGAGAACGATATACCAGCCATCAAGCCCCGGTATTCGCCAACTGGGCCGCAAATTGCCAGGCTGACTTTCTCGCCATACTTGTCATGTAACAGGGCGGCAGTTTCGATAACGCCCAATCCCATGTAAGCGGTCGCATCATCAAACGTGACGTCGCCTTCTTTGGTAATACGAATGACCACCCAGTCGTCGGATGCATTCTCAAGAGTCAGACCACAAAACTCGCTTTGACCCAGCGCAAAACCAAAGGTTCCGCCCGCGTTCGCTTCTTTGACACCACCTGTCAGCGGGCTTTTACAGCCAACGCTGATGCGGTTTGCATTCGACATGTTTGAGCCCGCAAAAGGTCCAACGGAAAAAATCAGCGGATTTTCTGGAGACATGGGATCGATCTTTGCCACGCCGCGCTCATAGAGCGTCTTGGCGATATAATGACGACCCGCTTGTACAAGAGCTTCACCCTCTCGGGTTTCTCGTGTTACAGATTTGGTCGATAAATCAATGGTCAGATAATCGCGCATGGTTCTTCTCCGTCACTGCGTAACAGGTACGTAGGACTGAAATGAGCCCGAATCAAGACATTAGAGTATTATTTACAATATTTTGTACGTTAATAATTTATACTACACATTTGAATCGGGAAAACTTGCTTTCCGTTCTGCCATGTACGCTTGCAATGCTTCGTCGACACCCAGATCGATCGCTGGTGCCTGATATTCTGCAAGCCAAGACTTCCATTGGGTATTCGCCCGCTGTGCCATATCCAGGCCGCCTTCTGACTCCCATTGCTCATAGGAATTATTGTCTGCAAGTGACGAACGGATAAATGCGGTCTCAAAATTTGCCTGTGTATGTGCACATCCCAAGTAATGCGCGCCGGGGCCAACCTCACGGACAGCGTCCATTGCCTGGCCATTATCCGTCAGATCAAACCCTTCGGTTAGGCGTTGCATCATCGCGAGTTGATCGCAATCCATGACGAATTTCTCGTACCCAGACGACAGGCCACCTTCAAGCCAACCGGCACCATGCAATGCGAAATTAACGCCAGAAAGCACTGTCGCATTAAGCGTGTTGGCACTTTCGTAGGCAGCCTGGGCATCAGGCACCTTCGAAGCGCACAACGACCCACCCGACCGGAATGGTAATTTAAGGCGTCGTGCCAGTTGTGCCGCTGCGGAAATCACCAATGTTGGCTCTGGTGTGCCAAATGTTGGTGCACCAGATTGCATCGAAATCGCGCTCACAAACGCACCGAATATAAGTGGTGCGCCCGGGCGACATAGCTGCGTTACAGCGCCACCAGAGAGAACTTCGGCTAAAACTTGAGCCAGCGTACCGAGCGCCGTTACCGGGCTCATTGCGCCGGCCAGAATAAACGGTGAGACGATACAGGCCTGGTTCGCACGCGCATAAACCTTAAGTGCGCCAAGCATTGTGCCATCGAAAACCATCGGCGAGTTTGCATTAATCAAACTGGTCATGACCGTGTTCTGGTCGACGAACTCTTTGCCAAACAGTATTTCACACATCGCGACAGAGTCTGCAGCGCGCATTGGATGCGTCACCGATCCCATGAATGGCTTGTCTGAGTATTTCATGTGTGCATAAAGCATATCGAAGTGGCGCTTATTGACGGGCAGATCTACAGGTTCACAAACCGTCCCGCCTGAGTGATGCATGGCAGGTGCCATGCATGCGAGTTTCACGAAATTACGGAAATCTTCAATCGTGCCATAACGGCGACCATTATCGAGGTCACGAACAAATGGGGGCCCATAGACCGGTGCGAATACAGTGTGATTACCACCTATTTCAACATTCCGAGCAGAATTTCGCGCATGCTGTGTGTATTGCGCTGGCGCCGTCTTGAGGAGCTCGCGGCATAAGCCTTTTGGGAAATGGACACGCGTGCCTTTAACGTCAGCGCCTGCCCCTTTAAGCATTTCAAGAACTTCTTCATCATCTCGAAACTCGATACCAATCTCTTCAAGAATAGTATCCGCATTCGCTTCGATAATTTCGAGCGCTTCTGGTGACGCTAATTCTAAAAGCGGCACATTTCGGATGATATAAGGCTTCGTGACAGCATCTGATTTTTGGCGTGCGGCACGGCGGGCATCACGACCTCGGCGGGCGGTTCTTTCAGACATAAGCGGCAACTCCAGATATACGCGCAACGCCATGATTGGCAATCGCTGCGGCCATATTGAACTTTACCTATAATTGTTAGCGCCAGATTGTCAGGTCAACTAATCCAGCGCCGTCATTTTGTGGTCAAAAGCCGCCTCAAATTTGATACTTGGACGTTAAAACTGCTCACCAGAAAACTCAGTGATGATTGACTGGCTGTCGCGATAGTCTTGTAGGAACTCAACAACAGATACAACTTGGCCAACTTCACCTAATTCTGTTACCAGCGGAAGGCGCATAAAACGTTGGAAACCAAGCATATCAGCAGATTTACCCCGTTCAAACTCAGACATCATTGCAATGGCCCTACCCTCCGCAACGACCTTGCGATAGGCAGCCCGCACAGGATCGACGATTTGTTGTGGCCGCAAGTCCTTAGAATGCAATCCGGTACCGTCATATCCCAGATGGTCTCGAAAATCG
>DGOK01000032.1 GCA_002389385.1 Rhodospirillaceae bacterium UBA4468
AGGTGAAGAGACGAAGCAGGTCGCTTTGGCATCTGCGGATGAAACCCGGGCTGCGATTGCGAGTGCGGCTGCAGCACTTCCAGGTTGGTCAGCGACACCCGCGGCGAAACGCGCACAGGTGATGTTCAAGTTTCGTGATCTTTTGATGACCAACCATGATGCCATTGCCGAAGCGATCTCAGCTGAGCACGGTAAGACATTCGATGATGCGAAGGGTGAAGTCGCCCGTGGGATCGAAGTTGTCGAGTTCGTTTGTGGTATTCCACATCTTATGAAGGGTGAGTATTCTGACAATGTTGCGTCTGGCGTCGACAGTGTTGGTATACGCCAGCCGGTAGGTGTTTGCGCAGGTATCACTCCATTCAACTTCCCTGCTATGGTGCCTATGTGGATGTTCCCCGTGGCCTTGGCATGTGGCAATACTTTCATCCTCAAACCTTCCGAGCGTGACCCTTCTGCACCTTTGCTGATTGCTCAGTTGCTGATTGATGCAGGTTTACCTGCTGGATGTTTGAATGTCGTCAATGGCGACAAAGAGGCGGTTGATACGCTTTTGACTGATCCGTCAGTGAGCGCAATCAGCTTCGTTGGGTCGACCGCAATTGGCCGTTATATCTATGAAACAGGGTGTGCCAACGGTAAGCGCGTACAAGCACTGTGTGGTGCGAAAAACCATATGGTCATTATGCCGGATGCAGACATTGATCAGGCTGTTGATGCCGCTGTTGGTGCGGCGTTTGGTTCTGCGGGCGAGCGTTGTATGGCCGTATCTGTAGCCGTTGCTGTCGGAGACGAAGCCGCAAATAGCTTTGTTGAGAAAATGGCGCCAAGGGTACGTAGTCTCAAAATTGGTCCGTATACAGACCGGTCAGCTGAAATGGGCCCTGTTATTACGCAAGAATCTAAAGACCGGGTTGAGCGGTATATCTCAGAAGGTGAAGCTGATGGCGCTGAAGTTGTTGTCGATGGTCGTGGGATTAGTCTTCAAGGATATGAGAACGGCTTCTTTGTTGGTGGCACGCTCATCGACCGCGTGACCAAGGATATGTCTGTCTATACTGACGAGATTTTTGGCCCCGTGCTCTCAGTCGTCCGTGCAGAAAGCTATGAAGAAGCAAAGCAGCTGGTCACAGAACATGAGTACGGAAACGGTGCAGCAATCTTTACCCGGGACGGTGATACTGCGCGCGACTTCGTGCGGGATGTGAACATTGGTATGGTTGGCGTGAATGTGCCGATCCCTGTACCTGTTGCTTACCACTCCTTCGGCGGATGGAAGGCATCATTGTTTGGCGATCACTCTATCCATGGGATGGAGGGTATTCGCTTCTACACGAAACTCAAAACAGTGACAGCACGCTGGCCATCAGGCGTCAAAGAAGGTGCCGTGTTTAACTTCTCGGCAGGTTCTGACGTTTAAAGAGGTTCTGGAACGTCACCGGTTTTTAAGAACTGAACACTATCTTTGAGCGACGACGCGAAGCCTTGAAAAGGGGCGCTCAAGGATAGGACCAATCGGACGTGTCCAATTTCTGGATATATATGTGCATGTGCGCTTACACCTGCTGCTGATAAGGCAGATGCGAGTTGTTTGCTGTTCTTAGGAAGAACCAGCGTGTCATCTCCGCCATGAAGCAATAGTGCACTGGGTGCGCCTGATCTTCGTCTGATAAGTCTGAAAATATGTCACGTACGGAACTCACTTTGCTGGGATAGAATGCGTACGGACCTGCCAAGCCGACCCAGCGCCCAAGCACCTCACGAGATAGGTTTTCACGCGTCAGATATTTTTTTATCCAGCGCAATTATCGCAGCGATATGGGTACCAGCTGAGTGGCCCACCATGTGAATTTGATCTGATTGTCCGCCGTACTTTTCAGCGTTCTGCGTTAGCCAGGCAACGGCTTTGGCACCATCATGTACAAAGGCTGGAAATTTAACGTCTGGGTATGAGCGGTAATCTGCGACGGCAACGAGGTATCCTTCACGGACGAGAGCTCTGGCAGCGAAGGCGTATTTCTCTCGCTTCCAGCTTCCACCATAGAAGAACAAGATCGTCGGAAGTGCTGCTTGCGCTCCATCAGGACGATATAAATACAACATTTGCCGATCGCCAGTCCCATAGCTGATATCAGGTATGGCCGTTATGCCACTACTTGGAGCCACAGCATTGACCGCTGATAAGGGCGAACAGGCTTGCAAGATAACGAGTGCCGCTGCGATGAGAGTGATCAACGGCTGCGAAGGATAAGGCGTTTCATAACAATATCTACGCGCTTTATGGCATTTTGGATGACGATCAAAGAATAATGAAAATGAAAAAAATTTCATTTGACTGAAAATAATCTTTCGTCTTTTCTTAGGGGTATGGATGCAAACACGATACCTGAAGATAACAATGGCGCAGAGATTGGCGCAGAAATACGCAGCCTTCGTAAGGCGCGCGGCTTAACGCTTGAAGATCTTGCTGCAAAAATAGGCCGTTCTGTTGGCTATATAAGCCAAGTTGAGCGAGGTATTTCTCCTCTGACAATTCCGAACTTAAAAGCAATTGCAGAAGTACTTGGGGTTGGGATTAATTGGTTCTTTCGGGGGGAAGCATCCCAAGATGCTGATGAGAAAGACATTATCGTAAGAAGAAATAATCGCCAGAAACTCGCATTTCCCGGCACGGGCGTGCGTGAAGAGCTGCTCTCACCTCGATTGAATGGTTTGTTTGAATTGATTATTGGGTCGTTCGCGCCAGGCGCTGAGACAGGCGATGCAAAATACGCCCAAACGGGCGAAGAGGGAGGTATGGTCATTTCCGGTGAGTTGGAATTGATCATTGATGGAAAGTCCCATCATTTGATGGCTGGGGATGCTTTTACCTTCCCATTATCAGCGCCACACAAGGCGCGAAACTCAACAGATAAAGAAACAACGGTGCTATGGGTCATTGCGCCGCCAACCTATTAAAATTATTCACGCAGGAGTAAATTGATATGGCTAAAGAATTACCGAAAAGCGCACGCGTTGTTATTGTCGGCGGTGGTGTGATCGGATGTAGCATCGCTTATCACCTTACAAAACTTGGTGTATCTGATGTCGTGTTGCTTGAACGCAAGCAGTTGACGTCCGGGACAACGTGGCATGCTGCGGGTTTGATTGGGCAGCTGCGTGATAACCATACGATGACGGCATTGGCGCAATATACTGCAGAACTTTACAAAGAGCTCGAAGAAGAGACGGGGCAGGCGACAGGCTATAAAATCAATGGGTCATTATCGACTGCAACGAATGCTGAGCGGATGGAAGATCTTGTCCGGCGTGCTGATATGGCGAAAGTCTTTGGGTTGCAAGTTGATGTACTCGGTCCTCAGGGATGTAAAGATCACCACCCATTGATTGAAGTCCATGATGTGGTCGGTGGTATTTTCATTCCGTCAGACGGCCAGGCAGATCCTATTGGGATAACGCAAGCACTGGCGAAGGGTGCACGTAATGGTGGCGCGGAAATTTTTGAGAACATGCTCGTCAATGATATCATTACGGACGGTACGAAGGTGACGGGTGTCGTAACAGATGAAGGCACAATCACGGCCGATTCCGTTGTGCTGGCTTGTGGTATGTGGACGCGAGAGCTCGCCGGTCGACTTGGCGTGACAGTTCCGCTTCATGCCTGTGAACACTTCTATATTCTGACAGAGCCGTTTGAAGGGGTAACACCTGATCTGCCTGTTTACCGCGACTATGATCACCATGCGTATTACAAAGAAGATGCAGGCAAGATATTGCTGGGTGCGTTCGAGCCCGTTGCAAAACCTTGGGGCATGGATGGTATTTCTCCAGACTTCTGCTTTGACCAGCTACCAGATGATTTTGACCATTTCGAACCGATACTAGAAGACGCAATTCGGCGGATGCCCGCACTAGAGAATGCAGGGATACAAACATTCTTCTGTGGACCTGAAAGCTTTACGCAGGATGACAGGTATCATCTTGGTGCAGCGCCGGAACTCGAAGGACTCTTTATTGCTGCGGGTATGAATTCGATTGGCGTTCAGTCAGCAGGCGGTGTTGGTCGTACCATGGCGAGCTGGATTGTGGATGGTCATCCTCCTGGTGATTTTAATGGCGTTGATATTCGCCGGAATCTTCCGTTCATGCGGAACTGCAAATATCTACACGACCGTGTCTCCGAGACATTGGGATTACTCTATGCGGTCCACTATCCATTCTATCAATATAAGACGAGCCGTAACCTAAGGCGCACTCCATTACATGGACACCTGGAAAAGCTTGGTGCTTGTTTCGGTGAAACGTCAGGGTGGGAACGGGCGAACTGGTTTGCACCAGAAGGTGTGAAGCCTGAATATGAATATTCATACAAGCGCCAAAACTGGTTTCAGTATAATGCTGCGGAGCATATTAATGTGCGCGAGAAAGTCGGCATCTTTGATCAGACATCGTTTGCCAAGTTCCGTGTTCAAGGCCGTGATGCCATGAAGGTATTGAACAACATTTCTGCGAACGATGTTGATGTGGAGCCTGGACGTCTTGTGTATACGCAATGGCTCAATGAGCGGGGTGGTATCGAAGCTGATCTGACAATTACACGACTGGCTGAAAACGACTATCTCGTTGTCACGGGTGGGAGTGTTCAAGTAAGAGACTTTGACTGGCTCACACGCCATATTCCTGATGACGCCCACTGTATCGCAACCGATGTCACGTCTGCCTATGCCGTGCTCAGTGTCATGGGGCCAAACAGCCGTGCATTATTGCAGTCTCTGACGCCAGACGATCTCTCAAATGAGAACTTCCCGTTTGCGCATTCGCGTGAAATTGAACTGGGCATGGGATTGGTCCGTGCATCAAGGATTACGTACGTTGGTGAGTTGGGTTGGGAGCTATATGTACCCACTGAATTTGCGGCGCATATATTCGAAGTGATCATGGAAGCTGGACCTGAATTTGGCCTCATGCCAGCTGGTTTGCATGCTTTGAATTCGCTGAGAATTGAAAAATCATATCGCCATTGGGGTCATGATATCACCGAAGTTGAAACGCCAATCGAAGCTGGATTGGGTTTTGCTGTGAAAACAGACAAGCCAAGTTTCATTGGGCGTGATGCGATATTACGCCAAAAAGAAACCGGCGTGAAAGCACGCCTCGTGCAGTTCGCCCTGACGGATCCAGAAGCCATGCTTTATCACAATGAGCCGATTTACCGTGATGGTATTATTGTCGGAAATATCGAAAGCGGTATGTATGGTCACACGCTGGGTGCAGCAATTGGACTTGGTTATGTGAAAAATGAAGATGGTGTAGACGCTGACTTTGTTAAATCCGGGACGTATGAGCTTGAGGTTGCGGGGCAACGTATCCCTGCATCAGCGTCATTAAGGCCGATGTATGACCCGAAAAGTGAGCGTATAAAAAGCTAAAATAACCGAGATAAAGTAAACGGTTCTTTAGCAATCCATGGTCTATTCTTGGTTGGTTCACTATGTCATAATCGTAACGACGCTGCTCAAGGGGGCCTCGTGAATTAGCCAGTGACTACGCCAGCTTTACCGACCGCTAAGGAGCTCCTCGCCAAATTAAAGGGTTGGGGGAACCAAAGCCAAGAGCATAATACATTGCTGTTGATCTCGCTTGGGGTGTTGGCGACAGAAGATGCTGAAGCATCCTTTTGGAAAGATCTGGATGAAATGCTTCAAAGCTTTCGTCGATGGCATAATGCAGCAGGGTTTTATCTTTCTAAAACAGAACGGGCATTCTTGGTTAAGATGTCTGAGTTCAATCAGGTTACGTTGATAACCGACGCCAAGGTCGAGCTTTTACGTCTTATCCAGCACTATTTCCCTGATTAGTTTGGCATGATTGATCAGTCGCGATTGCTCCGTGCAATCGACCTGAGGTTTAAATTGCCAAACGCTGTACGGTTTTTAGAGCGCTATGATCAGGAAGAGAAAAAACCAAAGCCAAGCGTGGCACATCGGAAGCTTCGTCGCTTGGGGGAGCAAGATATAGACCGCGTTGTTGAGGTAAACCAACAAATCGGCCCAGAATCGTTCGCAAAGGTGTTCATCCGCCATCAGGTTATGGCTGAGATCGATCCTGGTGGCCCACCAAAAGATATCATGCATGAATATTTTGTTGGAATGGATGCTCTCAAATCTCACGTGTTCCTAGATGTTGAGTTGCGCGGCAGTGGCAACATCTTTAACCAATTAACGATCACATTAGATCGATTGTTGCTAGACGCCTTTAACGACGCAAACCCATCAGGGTCGATGTGTTCGATTAATTTGAATGTTGAGTCCGTATTTACCCGTGCATTCGAAGTCTTCTTAGAAAGTAAGGCGGATGACGCGTTTTCAAATTTGGCATTCGAATTTCGCCAAGCGAACGTCTTGCAGCAGTATGACAAATATGAAGTTGCCGCTAATCTCATTGCATCAAAAAGTGGCGCCATTGCGATTGATGCAATATTTCCAGAAACAGTCGGCATTGTGAATATGAAGCGTCTTAATGCGAATATGGCGAAGATATTCTGGCGTCAGGGTGCCGAAACTATCTTGCCTGGATTTGCTAAGGAAGTTGATGAGATGCAACGTAATGGTACGCGCGTTATCTTGGCACGCGTCGATGACGATCTTGGTATCGAGGTCGGTCATGATCTGGGAATTACGATGTTCCAGGGCTTTCACATTGATAAATTGCTATCGTCTCGCGACCATTAGTGCATAGATTTTATCTGGGTGATTTTGACCAATGAATTTGAATCGGGTGTATCTTGCTTCGTTAACGATACGACTCGAGACGCAGGCAAGGTCACATAGACGACAGTACCGACATCTTCTTTACTCGTGATTTCAAATGTTCCGCCATGAAGACCTATCATTGATTTGACCAAGTTGAGGCCAAGTCCTGTGCCTTCTTGATAAATATCTGAGCGCCGACGGGATTGACCAAAAGGTTCTGAAATAAAGGGTAAGTCGAGGGCCGGTATGCCACACCCTGTATCAGATAATGAGATGACGACATCCCCAGTTTTATTGATATCGCACGTCACAAATACGGAGCCGCTGGGTGGTGTGAACTTAACGGCGTTCGACGTCAAATTCAGCAAAACTTAATGAATGGCGCGACGATCAGCAAAAATTGTTAATTCTCTTTGGCTAATTTGCGCTCGAATTTTGACGTTAAGGGCATTCGGCCATGTCGCGGCGATACGTACAACATTGTGAACCATCGTACTGAGATCAATGTTGCTTTGGCGGATTTCGAACTTACCAGCATCAATTTTTGATATATCAAGAATATCATTGATAAGCTATAACAAATGATCAGCACTGCTGCTGATATTGGCTGCGTAGGAGAGGTATTTTGGATGCTCGAGCGGACCGAGATGGCCACGTGTCATAACTTATGACATGCCTTGTATCGCGTTGAGAGGCGTCCGTAATTTATGACTCATGTGTGCCAGGAAAGTTGATTTCGCACGCTCGGCTCGCACGGCACGAAGGCGTTCTTTATCTAATTCTGCATTACGTTTTTTAAGCTCGAAGGTGATAAATGCGACAGCGGCAAGGGGAATGGCGACAACAAACCCGACCAATGCAGCAATGGTCAATCCAAAATAAAGGAAATTTTCGAATATCAATGCTGCTGTCGT
>DGOK01000063.1 GCA_002389385.1 Rhodospirillaceae bacterium UBA4468
GGTAAAGGTTCACGACTACTTATCCGGTCATCGGCCTCGCCAAACAGGTCCTTAATCCCCCGAACAGCCGCGTTTGAAACCACTTCGGCGACATGCCCCCATTCACCGTCGAGGCTACCAGCAATCACGGTATTTTCTTGAACCGCCTTACCAACTTCGTCACCAGTGACCGTATCAACACGCCAAATAATACGAATATATTGACGACCACTCACAGGCTCACCCGTGTTAACTACGCCTTGTATAACGAATCCTGCCTGACGCGGGTCTTCAGAAATCGTCAAATCACGTCCCCGGAGCGCCGTTTTCAACGCAGCAGTTAACGCTTCATTCCCATTTCCGGGCGCGCCCCGCACGGGCTTAATTAAAAATGCCGGCTGTCCCCACCTTACCTTTGAGAACGCGGCACCACCTTTTCCTATTGGTCTGGCATCACCAGCCCGCCGTTCAGCAGCGCCTGTGTACGACTTTAATTATTCAAGAAAACTCTCGTTATCTTCTTCCGATGCTTGCGTCGTCCCTCCAGGTGGAGGGGATACGTTCACAGCGCCTGGCGTAAGGGCACGTGGTAGAGATGATGCAGGCAATGGTGCTTGCTCAAGCAACGACGGCAAGCGTGTCGGCGCGCTCAGCTTTATAGGCTGGGTTTCGTTTTGAGCAGGCATAGGCATAGCGCTTGATGCTCCAGGCGACATAACAACCTGTCCATTTGTACGCTCCGCAATCCGCGCCAATGGCTGGCTCAAGGGGGCACTTGGCACGTCTTGAGGAGCCATATGGGAAATCGTCTCAGGATTGCTCATCTGAGGTGATCTGATCATGGCTTGCTCAGGCGCCCGGGTATTCATCTCACCCGGCCGGCGCATAGACGCAAAGGTTGCCGGACCAACTTGTGTATTCACTATCTCTGCAATTTTAGGCGCTGCATCACCTATGAGAAGATTAATCGCTTCTGGCGCCGCGTTTTGCCACATACCGGCATCAATCACGACATGTTGCTGATAGCTTGCGACATGTGTGCCATAGGGCGCACGGATCGCCCATTCGACGGTCAGCCAAATGACATTTCCTCGCTGATCTGCAGTGACAACCTTACCCACCACAGACGCACCCATTTGGTTCGGCTCATACGCCAAAATTGCCGGATGATTACTATCTCTGATTTCTGCTGCAATAGCGTCCGCTAAAACAAGCGCGGTCTGCGCAGGGGAACCTTCGAGTGGGACGACGAAGACAACTTCAGACATTTGCTCGCTTCGCGCCGCTAATTCGCCTGAAACATTCTATACACGAGATGTATTTGAGGGCGTTTGCGCAGTGCATCCTGAAAGCAGGAATAGCCCGCTCAGCAACGCACACAGTACGCCATAGGCAAGTCGTACACAGATGCACGATCGCCATTTTTCCACCCGCCGTGAGAAATATATCGCCACAGTTAGAATCTATCAGTCCCAGCCATTGTTTTCAGTAAAAAGTGCGATTAATTTGGCGGCGGCGGTGCCCAGCCTGGAACACGCCTCAGATTTGGCTTCGGTAATTCCTGCACTTCGTATCGCTTTCTGGAGCCACTCCCAAGATCCGGCACCCTCAACTTGGAAGGGTCATGCCGTTTAATCACGGCCATAATGCCATCCATTGCCGCAGCGGCAACGAACGCAGCCGTGCGTCCCCATCGACCATCAAGACTACCCGCAGGCACAGCATTTGCCTGTTCAGCGCGGCCAACTTCCTTGCCATCAACATCTTTGACCAACCATAGGATTTTAACGGCCTGTGCGCCCTTTTCAGGCTCACCTACGTCAACGTTTGCAGTGACTGTAAATACGGCTTCCTCTGAATTACTGGCAAGCTTTAAGCCGCCACCACCCAGAGCAACGGCCATTGAGCGTTTGAGTGCCGCATTGCCATCCCCAGGTGCCCCAGTAACGTCACCGATCAGCACACCATTACGGCCCAAAAAGCGGTCTTGCCCCGCTGAATTAAAGCAGTCGCCCAAGATAAGTTTGGCAACACGCGTACTGACAGAGGTGCCAATTTGGCTAAGTATGGGTGGAGAGCCGTAATCCCATTCTGTACGACTTGCAGGCACATCTTGAACGAACGTCGATATCGGCCCTTCTCCACGAACTGCAAGTTGCCAGCCGATACTATAGAGAGTTCTGGCCACAGTTGAAGCATCATTGGTCACGACATTGCCAGTTAACACAAAACGGCTGCGATCCAGCCCTTCTGTTGCTGCTAGAATTTCAAAATCCTTTTCCAGATGCTTAACAATCGATTGCGCAAGCAATAAGCCCATCGGTGGCGTACTGCCCGTAATTGGCATAACTTCAACACCTTCGAAAAAGATGTTTGTTGCCAGCGCGTTTGGTGTGTTCACAGCATCCCGCTCAAACGGGCGCGGTAACTTGCCACATCCTGCCAGCATAAAAACTGCCAGTGTTAAAATGGACGCTGCGCGCAACATCAAGAACCCTTTACGATATACCAACACCGATCACACATGTCGCCAGCATGCCGAGCATTAAAATTACCAAAAAAATCATCATATGGGGCATACAAAAAACCTATGGCACATGAATTAGGTCGAGTGATGACCGGGACAATCGCTCAGCAGTGCCGGACGTTGTCAAAACGGTCTCACCTAAACACATGGCCAATTCAGCATCACTATCAAAGATAATCATGTGACAGAAATAGACCATACCAGCTTCAATTTCGACGGGATTGTCAGCATATAACATCGGCCAATCCATCCAATTTGGCTCAAAGGTTGTGCCAAGACTATACCCACATGCATTCAAGCGATGCTGTCCCATACCTGCACGGTCAATAACATCCGCATGCGCTTGGAACGCATCCCCAACGATATTGCCAGGCTTCAATGATTCCTCGACCGCCATCAATGCTTCATGCGCAACGTCGTACATGCGCTTTTGAGCATCAGGCATCTCGCCAAAAACCATGGTCCGGAACATCGCCGCATGATAGTGCCTGTACGCCCCTGCCCATTCCAAATTCAACTGATCGTTGGAGCTCAAGTCTCGCCGACCCGTCTTGGTGCGGCACAACAAGGCGTCTTCCGCTGACCCAATAATGAACGGATTTCCAGGATAGTCGCCGCCACCTTTAAACACGGCACCTTGCATTGCAGCCAGCACATCCCCTTCTGATACGCCCGGAGCCGCCGTTGAGATGGCAGCGTCCAGTGCATCATCCGCAAGTTCAGCAGCGCGCCTGACGTAGGCGATCTCGGCGGCGCTTTTAACAACACGAAGACGGGTGACCAACTCAGATGCATCGACTAGAGTGCAAAATCCATCAAGAGCGGCTTCAAGGCGTTTGCCGTTCCGCGCGGTCAAACCATACGATTCGTACTCGACACCCAGACGCTGCCCCTCGCACCCGTGCTCACGCAAAATCCCTGCAAGCTCGACGGCTGGCTGTGCATCAGAGTGATCCACCCAGATACGAACGTCTTCGATAACTGATGTGTGTTTGGCCTGACGCAGATCGGCAGAGCGCGTCAGCAATGTCATTTTTCCATCGGCACCCAAATAAAGACACTGAAAGAATACGTACCCAAAAGTATCGTAGCCGGTCAGATAAAACATAGTTTCCTGGCGAAAGATCAACAACCCATCAAGCCCATCTGCTGCCATCGAAGCGCATGTACGTTTCCGACGCTCAGCCAGTTCTTGTTCGCTAAAGTGCAGTGCCATTATGTATTCTCCAAAACGATTGTCGACAATTGCCTGCCGTAATCGGGTTCTTTGCGATGGGTTGTCAGACGGTAGCTGAAAAATTTATTTCCATCGGCGTATGTATCAAGGCCGAGGACTTCAATAGAACCAACGCCGCATTCGCTTAAGCGATGCCGAACATAGCTCGGGAGATCAAACTGATATTTGCCCTTTGCAATCCCATCCTCGAAAAAGCGACTGTTGCCTGATCCAGCTTCCATAAATGATGTTCGAAAATCAGCACCCACTTCATAAGACTTGGGCCCAATACACGGTCCAACACTTGCAACAATAGAATCAGCCCTGGCACCTGCATCAATCATCATACTAACCGTTGCATCGACGACGCCCCCCAGCGCGCCCTTCCAGCCAGCATGCGCCGCGCCAATCACACACGCGCCTGCGTCCGAGAATAAAACGGGCGCACAATCTGCCGTCAGTATACCAAGGGCTATGCCCCTCTGGCTCGTGACCATGCCGTCCGCCTTTGGGGAATCGCCCAGCGCCCATGCTTCATCGACCATCACAACTTCAGCAGAATGATACTGATAAGCTGTGACCAGGGCCTCAGGCTCCTGATCCAGACACGCCATCGCGCGCGCACGATTATCAATCACGTTGTCGCGTTTATCTGATGAGCCGGGGCCACAATTCAGCGACCCATAGATACCGTCACTGACGCCGCCTTGGCGTGTAAAAAAGGCGTGCCGGACATTTGTCTCAGCTGAGATATTCTTTGCTGTAATCATGAACCGATTATTGATGAAACATCGCCGCCTTGAAAGCCCCCGCATCAGCATATTTCCAGGCCTCTTTACATATTCGATCATAAGAATATGTTATAAGATGAGAAAACATTTCAATGACTGGTATAGGAGCTCAAACGTTATGCTAAAGAATACGTATCGAATTCTCAGAGGAACCGCCATGGCGCTTACTGTCATTGCCTTCAGCGCAGGGACACCAGCGCAAGCCGCTGATGTGCTTAATGTAAAAATAATCGGCACTGACCTCGCCAGAGACTTGGCAGACGGAACCGTCAAAGCCTGTGAAGACAAAGGCTATTCAATCACTGCCGCAGTTGTTGATCGATCAGGTCAGATCATCGCTGTATTGCGCAGTCAGTTCGCTGCAATCCAGATACTGGATATTGCTGCTGGCAAAGCCCGCGCGGCGATTATGGCGGGCACTCCAACAACTAATCTACGTGCAAACCGTCCGGACCTCGCAGCAAATCTGATGCATCTTGATGGCATCATGATGATGGACGGTGGACTTCCGATTAATGCCGCAGGTGTTCGGATTGGCGCGGTTGGCGTCAGCGGTGCACCAGGTGGTGACATTGACGAAGCATGCGCACAAGAAGCACTTAATACGCTTGTCGATCGCATCGAATTTGCTGAGTAAATTTACACACAATTGATCTAGATCAAGGTGCCATACGACGTCCTACAATACATTATATATAATGTGAATATGTAGGAGAATATAATGAACGCGAACGTAGGTGGAATTGATCGATTGTTGAGAATAGTTGTGGGACTAGGCCTTATTGCCTTCGCACTCCTAAGTCAGCACGAGTACGCAATGTGGGGATGGGTTGGTGTAGTTCCACTCGCAACAGCATTATTTCGACGGTACCCCGTCTACCCCCCATTTGGCATCTCAACCTGTAAATCGGATTAAGCTTAGCGCACCGTCTCAAATGCAGGCGGTGCAGCGCTTTCCAGAGGCGTCAAAGCGATCACTTTAAACAAGCGTCCCATCGCGTCATGATCGACTAAGCGTCGTCGTGCCGTTGCGATATCTTGGGCCTGATCTTTCGTTGCGTTGGCCAAGAGCGATGCCGCACGCGCCGCGATCCCTAGACGCTCAAGGAGTGTCCCTTGCTCAATAGGGCCCCAGACACGCGCACCAGCAGCCTCTGCACCCACCTTAACGTCTGCGAAATTGACATGCGCGGTCAGGTCGTTTTCACCCGGACAATCAAGTGGGTCGGCATAAGCGTGCTTACTCAACGCCTGTAATGTTTCGCCTAATACGTTCTCAGCATACCCATAATCGACGATGAGTGCGGCGCCCCCATCTGATGCAACGCGATGTGCAATATTTTGAACCGCCACCTGCACAATAGGGGCGTCTTCATAAATACTGCCATCGGATGCCGCCCTGAACTTTTCAGGAATAACGGAGTCGTCCACACGTTCGCCTAAGCCAAAGACGAATTGATCACCGCTAAGCGTGACGACCCGCTCATACCATCCTCCGTCACTTCGGATATATTGGCGTATCGGCAGCGCATCCAAAAACTCGTTGGCCAGAAAAATCACTGGGCCTTGCGGCACTGTCGCTAAATCCGTGTGCCACGTCACATTACAAGGCGTGTCTTTTAGTGAATTCTGTTGCGCCTTGGTCAGCGTTGGACTGGTCTCAACCATATGCACATCAAGTGCATCCATAACGCCTGGCACACCACGCAAAGCCCGCAGCGTATCCTTCATCAACGTGCCTCGACCGGGGCCAATCTCAATAAGATGAACTTTTGAAGGCCCCCCTATTTGTTGCCAAACAACGCCAGCCCAAAGTCCAAGTAACTCGCCAAACATCTGACTGATTTCTGGTGCCGTCGTGAAATCGCCCGCACGCCCCAGGGGATCGCGGGTCATGTAATACCCATGATCGGGATCAGCAAGACAGGCATTCATCCATGCCTCGACGGAGATCGGACCCTCCGTCTCGATGCGTGCTCTTAATTGTGCCGCAAGCTGCGACATATCAGATCGGGTCCCGCCTGCGTGCGCGGATAATGAAGAACACGCCAACCGCGATCATCGGTAACGACAACCATTGACCCCACGTCGTGCCAAACGCCAGGAACCCTATATATGTATCAGGCTCGCGGAACACCTCGCCAATAATCCGCGCGATGCCATAGCCGGCGATAAACACGCCCACCAATAAACCAGGGCGACGGCGCAAGTTTTCTCGCCGAAACAAAATAAACAGAATGATGAACAGCAAAGCCCCTTCTAACGCCGCCTCATAAAGCTGACTTGGGTGACGTGGATCGGGGCCACCTGTCGGAAAGACAACAGCCCACGGCACATCAGCGGTACGACCCCACAATTCTGAATTGATGAAATTCGCGATGCGCCCAAAAAACAACCCTATCGGTGCAGCACACCCCACCAAGTCACCAAACCTGAGCGGATTGATCCCGCGCTTGCGCGTAAAGATATACGTCGCGATGACGACTCCTAAGAAACCGCCATGGAAAGACATGCCGCCTTCCCAAACCGCGATAATTTTGGCTGGGTTCGCCATGTAATAATCAAATTGGTAAAACAGCACCATCCCAGCGCGACCACCAAGGATGACACCAAACGTTGCCCAGACGAGATAATCATCAACCGCAAGCGCATCGCACACAGCAGGGTCACGTTCAGCCAGACGCTTGATGTAAAGCCATCCCAGAACCAGACCTGCGATATACGCCAGCGAATACCAACGTACGGCAAAGAATCCGACCTCGAAGATAACCGGGTCAATGTTTGGGAACGGCATGGCGTAAAACATCAGGGCTTAGCGGTATGGGTCATCGGCAGAAAGGAAATCCTGCACATACTGACCAACGCCGTCTTCAAGCGACAAAAACGGCTGCGCATATCCAGCATCGCGGAGCTTGGTCATATTTGCTTCGGTGAAGTATTGATACTTCTCGCGGATATCTTCAGGCGTCGGTGTGTACTCAACAGAAAATTCACGGTCCATCGCGGTATACACAGCCTTGGCTAAATCGAGAAAGCTCCGGGCGTTTCCTGTGCCTAAGTTAAACAGACCAGAAACAGACGGTGTTTCTAAAAGCCAGGATATAACATTCGCACAATCATCGACCGAGACGAAATCTCGAAGTTGCCCGCCGTCTTCGTAATCTGGATTGTGGGATTTGAACAAACGGCATGTTTCGCCACGTGCAGCTATTGGCTGGATTTGTGAGACCACACTTTGCATGCGGCCTTTGTGGTATTCGTTCGGGCCATACACATTAAAGAACCGGAGCCCCGCCCATTGCGGTGGCCGCGGCACATCGTTACGCAACTCGGCTTCAACCCAGCGATCAAATAATAGCTTTGACCAACCATAAGGGTTGAGCGGCCGTAACTTAGACAATCCGCCCTGAGACATTCCATCATTGAAACCTTCATTGCCATCGCCGTACGTCGCCGCTGACGATGCATAGACATATGATTTATCGTGCTCAGCGCACCATGTCCAAAGGTCTCGAGATAAACGGAAGTTCGTTTCAACAATAAGATCAGCATCGCGTTCCGTGGTCGCGGAAATCGCGCCCATGTGCACGACCCCATCAATCGCGCGGGTATTTTCGGCCAGGAACGCATGTACATTATCAGGATGGACGATATCCGCGAGTGGTCGCTTGGCGATGTTGCGCCACTTGTCCCCATCACGCAGACGGTCTACAATCACCAAAGGACCTGCATCACGCGCATCGAGCGTGTGCGCAACGTTTGATCCGATAAATCCGGCGCCACCGGTAATTACATACATGTCGTTTCCTCAAATGCGCATTGGCGATGTATTCTTATAGGCCGCGTTGATATGCGCGGGCAAGCTTCTGCACCTTGCGATTACGTTTTGAAAAGATCATATTATCGCTAACCTAAGGAGGATTTCATGCAGACACAGAACAAACTTTTTGATGATCTCGCCCGCGTAGCAAACGGCGCCGTCTTAACCGTCATGAGCATGAAAGACGAAATAGACGCGCTCGTACGTCAGCGACTCGAACGATATTTAAGTACCGTTGATCTGGTGACACGTGAAGAGTTCGACGTTGTGAAGGCAATGGCAGCCAAAGCGCGAACAGAGAACGAAGCACTTGAAGCTCGTATCGTCGCACTTGAGGCCGCTGCAAAGCCGAAAGTGAAACGAACCACGGCGTCAAAGGCAAAGCCTTCGAAGTCATAGGTTTTCGTTCGCCGCATCGTTCAGCATAAACTTCGCCAAAATCTCACTCCATATACTAACTAAAGTATAAATTTGAGAATTATCCACAACAGATTGTGCTGTATTGGGGGATTCTTCTTGCGCGCGATTCCAACTTAGTGCAGGGTAAATCTTGTAGGTGATCGGTTGAATTTGGCCATATTTAGTGATCAGCACTAGATATTGTAGCTGCCAGCCAGTCGATCAAAATACCACGCCTGCCGGGCATGAGAGGAGTTCCCATGCGTACTATGGATGTATCCCGCGAAGAGATTCTCGCTAATCCTTTGGATATCGTCGAAAAGATTGTCGAATATAACGATTGGACTTTCGATCGTCGTAGCGAGCAAGAAATGGCTGTTCAGGTTCCAGGCAACTGGTGCGATTACAGTCTTTATTTCGCTTGGAATGACGATGTCGGGGCGATGCATTTTACCTGTGCTTTAGATATGCGGGTCCCATGTGATCGTCGAACCCCTGTGTTCGAATTGCTCGCGGAAGTGAACGAGCGTCTTTGGATGGGGCATTTTGGCATGTGGACAGACGAAGGTTTGCCTATGTATCGCCACGCATTGCCAATGCGCGGTCAGCTAGAACCGACGCTGGAACAAATGGAAGACTTGGTAGAAACGGCACTGCACGAGTGCGAAAAATTCTATCCTGCTTTCCAATACGTCATCTGGGGCGGCAAAACAGCAAATGATGCGATTGCTGCTGCAATGATCGAGACTGTTGGCGAAGCATAAGGCTAGAATTACGATGTCTGTAAAACTACTTCTTGTAGGTGGCGGCAAGATGGGCGAAGCGATGTTGGCAGGATGGCTCAAAAACAGCCTGACGCCCCAGGATGTTATTGTCGTTGAACCTTTCGAAGCAACGGGTCAGGCCCTCATTGATACATATGGCATCAGTGTTGTAAGTGACGCTGAAGCGCTGCCTGCTGATCTTAGTCCGGAAACCATCGTCCTTGCTGTAAAACCCCAAATGATGGACGCAGCCATTGGTGCTTATGCCAAATATACCGGCCCAGACTGTTTGTTTGTGTCTATCGCAGCGGGCAAAACCATTCGTTATTTTGAACAGCATCTTGGCGGCAACGCAGCCATTGTCCGCACAATGCCAAACACGCCAGCAGCTGTTGGGCGTGGCATTACGGTCGGATACCCCAACGCCAATGTCTCTGAAGCTCAACGCACCTGGGCTGATGAACTGCTGCATGCCGTTGGTGTTGTTGCCTGGGTCGACGACGAGGCGCACATAGACGCCGTAACCGCCCTTTCCGGTGGTGGCCCTGCTTACGTATTCCTACTCGTCGAAGTTATGGCCAAAGCTGGTGTCGCAGCGGGCCTTCCTAAAGAGCTTTCCATGCAACTGGCGCGGACAACCGTCGCTGGCTCTGGGGAATTGTTGCATCAAGCCAGTGAAGAGGCCTCAACCTTACGCCAGAACGTGACCAGCCCAAACGGCACCACCGCAGAAGCTTTACGCGTCCTCATGGCTGACGATGCGTTGCAGCCCCTTATGACTGAAGCGATTGCACAAGCCACAAAGCGCTCTCGCGAACTTGCAGGTTAACTTTTCCCTCCCCATTTCTTATAATAGAGTGCCCGCTGGATAATGGGTCTGGGCGTAATGGTGGAGATTAATCATGGCTGCAGCAAAGAAATCGACCAAATCAAAAGACACACGCTCAACATCAGATCGACTAGTCGATGCCGCCCTCGAATTGGCGGCAACACAGCGTTGGCGTGATCTGTCGATTGCTAAGATTGCTGCCCATGCAGATGTGCCAATCGGCGAAGCGTTGCTGAACCATTCAAGTCGGCTCAACATTCTTTATGCAATTTCTGACCGCGTTGATGTCACTGTCATGCTCAGCCTTGAAGACGACCCTCTCGATGGTACAACGAAAGACATGCTATTCGATGTTTTAATGCGCAGGTTTGATGTCATGGCTGACCACCGGGCTGCAATGGCCTCAATCTCTGCAGATCTTCGCCGTGACCCGTTGTCCGCAGCTTGCCTAGGCAAACGGTTCTTGAAATCCATGACCTTGAGCCTTCAAGCCGCAGGTGTTTCGACCGAAAGCTGCAGCGGTGCCATCAGAACCAAAGTCTTGGGTGCCATTCATCTAAATACTTTTAAAACATGGCTCAAAGACGAGGATCAGGGATTATCACAGACAATGTCGACTTTGGACAAAGACCTCAGCTGGGCAGAAAATTTTGCAGGCAAGGCTTCTAAAGTAGACATCGGCACGCCAGAAGCCGCATAAATCATCCACATTCCAGTTATATTGCATGTGCGTAATTATTTTTGTGCACTGCACAAAAAACCATTGACATGCTGCACCTGCTAACGCATATTGTTGTTACGTTGCAGCGTAAAAAACATTTTATTTCGCCAGGCAATACAGAAATCAAAATGGATGCACGGCATCCAACCTAAAACTGGAGATAAACCTATGTATGCAGACTTTATGAAAATGGCTGAGAAATCTAATCCTTTCTTCGCAGAATACTCAAAGATGATGGCTCAATTCGACCCAAAGAAAATGGCTGATGAGTTCGCTAAAGCAGCAAGCTCAACAGACGTTCCAAAGTTTGACTTCGATGCGATCGTTGAACTGCAGAAGAAAAACCTCGATGCGTTCACTGCTGTAAGCCAGCTCACTGTTGAAGGTGCTCAGGCACTTGCTAAGCGCCAATCTGAAATGGTTCAGCAAGCAATTGAAGACGCAACGAAGATGAACGAAACATTTTCGAAAATCGACAACCCACAAGCTGTCGCAGCTACACAAGCTGAGATGCTTCAAGGTGCCTTCGTTCAGTCAGTAGACAACACTCGTGAGTTGGCTAGCCTGATGACGAAATCGAACACAGAAGCAACAGACGCAATGAATACACGCGTTGTTGAAGCTCTTGAAGAAGTCAAAAAGACTGTTCTCAAAGCTGCTAAGAAAAAGTAATCACACTTTCCTGAAGTGATGGTCGAGGGCCGCACCATATTTGCCGGGCGGCCCTTTTCTTTTGCCCATCTGTTTGGCACCCTCTTCACACACTGATTGAGGAGAAGTGTCATGGATCTTTCATTTAATGATTTTTTGAAAGTCGACATTCGTGTCGGCACCGTCCTTCGAGCAGAACCTTACCCAGAAGCTCGCATCCCTGCGATTAAACTCTGGATCGATTTCGGTGACGAAATTGGCGAGCGGAAAACCTCTGCGCAAATCACTAAACACTATGACCCTGACACCCTGCCCGGCAGACAAGTCGTCGGCGTCGTCAACTTTCCACCAAAACAAATTGGTAAATTCATGTCGGAAGTTCTTGTCCTTGGCGTCCCTGATGATGAGGGCGAGGTTGTACTCATGAAACCTGAAAAAGGCGTCCCTAACGGCGGACGAATGTATTGATGAACCAGAACGTCTGCAGGCAACGTATACTCATATTATTGTATAAAGCTTAAGCCTGTTTAGAGACTTCGCATGCGTCACATATTAATCATATTCATGCTACTGGCATTTACCGTCCATCCGGCATCAGCTCAAACCTATGAGACTGAGCACGGGGGCGTCAGCCTGAAGATTGTTGCCGATGGGCTTGATCATCCATGGGGACTGGCGTTCTTGCCAGACGGTACCATAATTGTCAGTGAACGAGACACGGGCACCTTGCGCCTAGTCACGCCAGACGGGGCTGTTATGCCGCCATTAAAAGGCACACCCGAGGCTTACACATCGGGGCAAGGCGGCATGCTTGATATTGCCACCGATCCCGATTTCAAAAGCAACAACCTCATATATTTTTCTTATGCGGAGCCCGGTGAAGGCGGTGCAGGCACAGCTGTCGCCCGGGCAAAACTTGATCAATCCAGGAACGAACTTAACGACGTTACTGTGATCTTCCAACAAGTACCCAAGACCAGCGGTGGGCGGCATTTTGGCTCGCGTCTCGTTTTCTCACCTGGAGGCCAGCTTTACATTACTGTTGGTGAACGGGGCGAGCGGGACCGAACTCAGGATTTTTCAATCCACCGTGGACAAGTCGTTCGGATCAATACTGACGGTTCAATCCCAAAGGACAATCCATTCGTTGGGCGTGCCGGGTACCGCCCTGAAACGTGGTCTGTTGGACATCGAAATCCTCAAGGTGCCGCGCTGCATCCACAAACAGACAAACTATGGATCAACGAACACGGTGCCAGAGGTGGCGACGAAGTGAATATCCCGGCGGCGGGTAAAAATTACGGCTGGCCCATCATCGCGTATGGCATCCATTATTCTGGATTATCGATTGGCGAGGGCACGCATAAGCTCGGCATGGAACAACCCGTTCACTATTGGGACCCGTCTATCGCACCCAGCGGCATGGCATTTTATACCGGTGACAAATTTCCAAAATGGCGCGGCAATGCATTTGTTGGCGCGCTAAAATATCGCCTCTTGGCTCGCCTGACATTAGATGGTGAAAAAGTTATTGACGAAGAACGTATTCTCGAAGGATTTGATAAACGCATTCGCGCTGTGGTCGATGGGCCAGACGGCTACCTTTATATTCTGGTCGATGACGACCCCGGACAAATTATTCGTCTCGAGCCTGCGGGCTAGGTCGGTGGCATAGCCTCACGCTCTTCACGCCGCCTGACGGCTTCACGTTGAGCAATATAGATTCCACTGGCAAAAATAACTGCACCACCGGCCCATGTTGTCCATGTCGGCACTTCGGCAAATGCGATGTAGGCAATCAGTGATATCCAGAGCAGCTTTGCAAAATCAAAGGGCATGACCACGCTGATTTCAGCTTCATGGAATGATTGCGCCAAAAGGTACTGCGCCCAACCTCCACAGATGCCAATTAAAAACAGCCAAGAAAGTTCTGTCCACGTTGGCCACACCCAAACAAACAATGCAGGCACGAGCGAGATCGGCGTCATCAATAGCGCCATGTAGGCAACAATGGTCACACTTGTTTCGGTTCGGCTTAACGATTTTATGATGAGCAAAATACCCGCCCAGATCATCGCGGCGAACAAGGTCAGCCCGTGGCCAATCTGAATGGTATCAAAGCCCGGCTGCAAGATAATCAATGCGCCGGCAAAGCCGACACCAATAGCTGTCCACCGGCGTGCGCCAACAAATTCTTTAATGATGAGGACGCTAAGGATTGTTGCAAAGATTGGCGCCGTGAACCCAAGCGCCACAACTTCTGCAAGGGGTGCCAAGCTCACGGCTGTAAACCACACCATCATGTTGATAACATTGAGGCTGGCACGTCCAAAATGCATACCGAACCGGTCTGTTTTGAGCGAATCAAATCCTGCTCGCCACATCAACGGCAGCACAAACGCACAGGCAAATAAGTTTCGAAAGAACACCAACTCAAAAGGATGAACCGTTTGCGACACATGGCGCGCTGCAGAATTCATCACAGCGGCCAATAGTGTCGAACCCAGCATGAATAGAATGCCCTTAATGGCACTCTTTTTCATGCTGGACGGTATAAGGGGCGATGTCTCCAAGAGAGCGAGACTTAGATTGCGGCGTTAGCGACGATCTCAACCAACGTGTCTGCGGTGCCGAGAGGTGTTCCGACACATGCACGTGCAGGACGTGGAGGGTCACCCATCCATTCTGACCATGCTTCGTTCATCGCTGACTTCTGTGACATGTCTGACAGATAAATGGTGACCATCAGTAACTTGGTTTTATCCGTGCCACATTTTGCGAGACGATCGTCAATTTTTGCCAGGACTTCTGCTGTTTGTGCCTTCATGTCTGCGCTTCGGTCTGTAGCCATCTGACCGCACACACAAGCAACGCCATTATGAATTGTGGCTTGGCTCAGCATTTCACCGGAATCGATACGTTTAATTGTCATTTTAAGCTCTGCCATAATTTTATTGTCGACATAAGCGCCTATTACGCCCCGCCCATCACAATATATCAAGAAGATGAGCCCTGCTAAATTCGGGATGCCGATATGCAGACAGATTAATTTTACGCAAAAAAGGTACGACGGGATGCTTCATCACGATTATAATTATGCCAACGACACAGGAGATATCGAGTCCATGAAAATCACTATTCTTGATGATTATTACGACACCATTCGACATTTGCCCTGCTTTGAAAAAGTGGCTGCACACGATGTAACGATCTGGAATGACCATTCTCAGGATGTTGATGTCCTCGCCGAACGGCTGAAGGATACTGAGGTTCTCGTGCTGATCCGTGAACGGACGCATATCCGAAAGGCACTATTAGGGCGGTTGCCAAACCTGAAACTGATAAGCCAACGTAGCGTATATCCACATATCGATGTCGACGATTGCACACGGATTGGCATCATGTTGTGTTCAAGTCAGCATGCGGGGACGCCATCCTATGCAACGGTCGAATTAACGTGGGGACTGATTCTCTCGGCGATGCGTTTGATCCCGCAGCAGATGAAATCTCTGCAAGCCGGAACATGGCAAATGGCTGTTGGCAAATCTGTGCGTGGACGAACCCTTGGTATCTACGGATATGGCCGTATCGGCAAGGCCGTAGCCGAGCTCGGCAACGCTTTTGGCATGAACGTCCAGGCATGGGGCGGCGAAGGTTCATTAGATCGCGCGCGTGCAGACGGCATAGATATCCCAGCGAGCCGTGAAGCGTTCTTTGCAACGTCGGATGTTATCAGCTTGCACGTCCGCCTTTATCCATCAACACGGGGCATCATTTCATCTGACGATCTGGCGCACATGAAGCCAACCGCGACGTTGGTCAATACAAGCCGGGCGCCATTAATCGAAGATGGTGCATTGGTTAAAGCCCTCAACACCGGTCGACCTGGATTCGCCGCCGTTGATGTCTATGAAAGCGAGCCTGTCACAGATACAACGTATCCTTTACTCAACATGCCGAATGTTATCTGCACCCCGCATATCGGCTATGTCACAGAGGATGAATACAACGTTCAATTCACCGATATATTCGATCAGATCGTCGCATTTGATGCGGGAAATCCGATCAACGTGATCAATCCAGATGTCGTTAAAGGCGAATAGAAATAGCCCCGCCTTGATTAACCGCTATCAAAACCGTAGTTTCCGCACGCTTGAAATGCATAAGGAAAAAACATATGAGCGAGATGCGCGCACTTGCCGAAAAGTCTAACGCCTGGCCATTTGCCGAGGCAAAAGCGATCTTAAAACGCTTGAACGGCAAAACGCCTGAGAAGGGCTATGTGCTCTTTGAAACCGGTTATGGTCCATCTGGCTTGCCACATATTGGCACGTTTGGCGAAGTCGCGCGTACGTCATGGGTGCGTCACGCATTTCATCAGCTATCGGACATTCCAACACGTTTGTTCGCGTTCTCAGACGATATGGATGGCCTTCGTAAAGTTCCAGACAACCTGCCTAACAAAGAAGCTTTAGAGCTCTATCTGGGCACGCCTTTGACGGCGATCCCGGATCCGTTTGGCACACATCCAAGCTTTGGTGAACATAATAATGCACGCCTGCAGACATTCCTTGATGATTTCGGCTTTGAATACGAGTTCATTAGCTCAACCGAGCGCTATAAAGACGGACATTTCGACGCAACGCTGATGAAAATTCTTGAGCGGTTCGATGATGTGATCAATGTGATCCTGCCAACATTGGGCGAAGAACGCCGTAAATCATACTCGCCGTTCCTTCCATTATGCCCAAAGACCGGCATCGTCCTTCAAGTGCCGGTTATTGAGCGAGATCCCACCGCAGGCACGATCGTCTACCAAGAAGAAGACGGCACAAAAACCGAAGTCCCTGTCACAGGCGGCCATTGCAAATTGCAGTGGAAAGCCGATTGGGCAATGCGTTGGGCAGCCCTCGATGTTGACTATGAAATGTCCGGTAAAGACCTCATCGAGAGCGTCAATCTTTCAGGTAAAATCTGCCGTATCCTTGACGGGAAACCACCAGTTGGATTTTCCTATGAATTGTTTCTCGATGATAACGGCGAGAAAATTTCAAAATCCCGTGGCAATGGCCTGACAGTTGATGAATGGTTGCGCTATGCGCCACCAGAAAGCCTCGCATACTTTATGTACCAAAAGCCGAGGGCTGCGAAGCGTCTGTATTTTGACGTCATCCCGCGCCAGGTTGACGAATATTCCCGCATGCTGGATGCCTACGATACACAAGAGCCTGCGAAACAAATAGATAACCCTGTGAACTTCATTCACATGGGAACACCGCCATCCGAAAAGGCACACCTGTCGTTCAACATTCTTTTGAATTTGGCGAACGTTTGCGCTACCGAAGACAAATCCGTGTTGTGGCATTTCATTGCCCGCTACCGTCCGGACGCCAGCCCAGAAACGGCGCCGATGCTGGATCGATTGGTTGAATACGCAATCAACTATTATCAGGACTTTGTTCGCCCCAATAAGGCGTACCGCAAAGCCACCGATGATGAGCGCACGGCATTAACTGATTTGGAAACACGCTTGAAGGCATTACCCGTCGATGCCGAGGCTGAAGAATTCCAAACAGAAGTGTATCAGGTTGGTAAACTAGAAATGTTTGCTGATCAGAAAGACTGGTTCAAAGCGCTATATGAAATTCTATTAGGGCAAAGCCAAGGGCCGCGCATGGGCTCGTTCATTGCTCTATATGGCCGTGACGAAACCTTGCTGCTTATTGTAAAAGCAATCCGCGGCGACGATCTGGCTGGTTAAACTTTCTGAATAGTGAGTCTGGAGCAAGCCCTGGGCGATACGCTTAGCCGTCGTCGTTGATACGCTGAACCAGCGCATCCCGGACAATATCCGCCAAAGCATTGTCGGACTGACACGTACCTACATTGCGGTGTCCACCGCCGCCGTACGTAAGCATTAGCTCGCCAATATTGGTTTCGGACGTACGATTAAAGATCGATTTACCGACGGCAAACACAGTATTCTGTTCTGCACGACCCCAAAGGACATGCATCGAGATATTGCACTCAGGATAAAGTGCATAAATCAGGAAGCGGTTAGCGACATAGATTTGCTCTTCTTCACGGTAATCAATCACAGCCAAATTACCGTGGACTGTCGTGCACCGTTTGATCTGCTCTTTTGCTGGTTCTTGATGCTCGAGGAATAAATCGACGCGTTCTTTTACATCCGGATGCTGCAAAATATCATTGATATCATAGCGTCGACAGTAATCGATCAACGACATCATCAGCTCATAGTTTGGCACTCGGAAACCACGATAGCGGCCAAGACCTGTTCTGGAATCCATGATGAAGTTCAGCAATGACCAACCTGCTGGATTCAAGACCTCTTCTTGGTTGAATTGCTCCGAATCGCCTTTATCAACGGCGTCCATCATATCGACAGATATATCCGGGAAACGTTTTTTGCCACCGAAGTAATCATAAACAACCCGCGCCGCGCTTGGGGCCAATGGATCAATAATATGATTTTCGAAATGTTTACCGAGACGTTTGATCTCAGACAAGTGATGATCAAATGCAGCAAAAATACCCGGTGTATACGGCAAGTTTGTCAAGATATCTGTCTCGGAAACGTCGATTTCACCTTCTTGCATCTGGTTCGGGTGCACGAAGATAATGTCGTTAATCAAATTTAGCTCTTCCAACAAGACAGCACAGACGAGGCCGTCAAAATCACTCCGCGTGATCAGGCGGAACATTTGTCCAGGCGGGAAATCGAGGCGCTGTTCATCATTGCCCTCAATGATATCTACGCCTTCAAGAATATCATCGTCATCAAGTTCGCTCGGGTCTATTTCATTGCCGTCTTCGTCGACATAGACGATTTCGTACTCATCATCGTCATCAAATTCATCGACGTCCTCGTCAAGATCGTCTTCATCTTCGACGTCACTGGCAGTCTCTTTCGTCTCATCGACCGGGATGCCAAATTCGGGTGTATCAGCACGGTCGTCATCATCATCATTACGCAGCGCATCTAACAAACGAGCAATATTGTCTTCTTCGGCAAGTTGCGTATCAATAGCGCTATTATCTTCAATTTCGTCATATACACTTGGTTGTGCTTTCGCTGCGAATGATGACGCAATCGCAGAATCTGGCTCGGGCGTTAATCCTCCCTCGTCCAGTAACGCCTGATCAACAACATCGTCATCAACCTGGGTACGATGAGGATTGTATTCCTCCCCAGCCAGGAACGAGGCAGTTGGGCTTGCTACAAGGACACCCAAATCCATCGACGCTAACCAGCGCTTGAAATGTTCAACATTTTTACCGCTTAAACATGGACCTGCGCGAGGCGCAACGATATCCACGCTAAGATCATCAATGCGTGCAAGCCAGTCATTGCGCGCAATTGATGATGGCAACCATACCTGATGGAAAGCGTTCATCGCGTGACTTACGAGCGAGAATTGCTCACAGAACGGTGTTTCATCATCCGCCCAAGCCCCCTCTGTCGTCCCAAGATCACCGCTATACAACACCTGGGCGACAGGATCATAAAGCGACATCGACGCCGCAGTGGGGAGATAAGGTGCTGGGATCAAGTGCAGACCCGAACCATCTGCCATCGGTACTTCGCCACCGTTTTCAGATACATGCACAATTTCAAGATTTGTATCTGTATGCAAAAGGTCAGCTGCAATCCTTTCGGCCGCATAAATCGGCGTATCATGGCCAAGGACCTCAGCCCATAAGCCAATAGACCCCATTGTATGTGCAGCCGGCAGCGTCACAACGATTGCCGAAATCTTATTAAATGAAATTTTGTCAGAAACAGCGTCTAAAAGCGGCCCGAAGTCTGCGGTTCCGCCCGGATCGATGAGGATAGCCTCTTCAGACGAGCACACGACATAGTGGGTCATAACACGCGCACCATTGGCTGCGGCCGTAGGTTGGCGGAAAGCCAACCAGACGCGATCTTCTCGTTCAGCCAGTACGTGACAAAGCATTCGTTACATCCCCTTAGGTTCGGGGATGATAGCGTTGCTTTGAGGCTGGGCCAAGACGGAGATTTGCTTTTTAAAACAGTTCTTTATTGGCTGATTTCCTTGGACACCAAACAGGCCACGCTAAAGTTACCCATCTGACGGTGGCTGGGCGACAACGGCCTCATATGGATATCGCTCTGTAATGGTTCCATTGTGCAAAAATACATCTAATATCACCTCATAAGCCTCAGGTGTTATTTCAACGTGCGGCGTCCAACATCCAAGCTTTTGATACGTCCCGATACAATCTGCGAGTACTGCCTCGTCAATATCCGGGAAATATGACTTTTCTGCTTTGGCAATTTCAGCAGCAGGTATTTCAACCATATACTGACGGGTTTTACGGTAGGCACGCGTAAACGCCCGCGCCATATCGGTTTCCAGCCATTCTCGTGATGCCGCCAGGCTTGAAAATGCGTTAGAGCCGATTTGTGGTCCAACTTGCGCAACGACATGACCCACGCCATCCGCTTCAAGCTGCTGCGGGAATGGGCCTTGCTGTTGAACGTATTGGCCCTGGCCACCCCGGAATGCAGCATCAATATCAGCGGCACCACCTGGATTAATTGGGATAATTTTATCGTAATCGATTCCCGCCTTATGACAGGCGTAACGGAACATGGCATTTGGTTGGCCCGCCTTGAACATCACCACCTCGGCGCCTTCAAGCTTACCCCAGGTGAAGCTATCGTCAGCATCACGTCCGGTTATAAAGAATCCATCCATCTCGTTGATCTGCGCGAAATGCATCACAGGTGGTGTTTTGCCTTCCTTCAACGCATTGAAGGCCTGACTGGGCGCTGTTTGGACGACGTGTGCGGTACCATCAACGATGGAATCAATCGCTGTGCGCCCTGGAGGTGACACTGACCATTCTGGATCAAGGCCCTCAGCTTTAAGGAAGCCACCCGACATAGTGGAAATAAGAGGCGAATAAAAAGCCGAGAATAATGTGAACTGAATATTGATTTTTTCCATGACCTGTCGGCCTCCTGATTAATGATTAATAAGACGATTCTACAGCGCCCCCAGAAGTGCAACTAGAGTGCCGCATACCGCCGTCGCCACCATATCTATGTCTGGTGTTATTTCGTCAGTTCAAGGGGCACCGTTAAATTTTAGGCATGAAAAAGGCCGATCCCGAAGGACCGGCCTAAATCAAAGTCATTTTTCGCTGTTTTAAGCGGCTGCGCGAATAGCACATGCCTTCACGTCATCTGTGACCTCAGTCTCAAACTGTGTGAAGTTTTCTTCAAAGAGACGTCGAAGATTGTGCGCCTGCGCATCATATGCGGCACCGTCTGCCCATGTGTTCTTTGGGTTCAAGACTTCATCTGGAACGCCTGGGCAGCTTTCTGGAACCAACACGCCAAAGTTTGGATCCTGAACAAACGAGCCTTTCTCAAGCGTCCCGTCTAACGCTGCATTAAGCATGGCACGCGTATAAGCGATCTTCATACGATCCCCAACGCCATAACCACCACCGGACCAACCCGTGTTAACAAGCCAGCACTTGGCGTTCTGCTTGGCCATCTTTTCACCAAGTAGTTTCGCGTAAACCGTTGGATGACGCGGCATAAATGGTGCACCAAAGCATGTTGAAAACGTTGCCGCAGGCTCTTTCAAGCCACGCTCGGTTCCAGCAACCTTAGCCGTATACCCAGACAAGAAATGATACATCGCTTGCTCAGGTGTCAATTGGCTGATTGGAGGCAACACACCAAACGCATCACACGTTAGCATGACGATATTGTTTGGCAGTCCGCCTTTGCCTTCAAGAGACGCATTCGGAATTTGCGTCACGTCATAAGAAAGACGACCATTTTCCGTTAGCGATGTATCGAAGAAGTCATAGGTCCGACTTTCAGGATCCATCAATACGTTTTCGACAATTGTCCCAAAGCGTGACGCTGTTGCGAAAATCTCAGGCTCAGTCTCGGCCGTGAGGTTAATCGATTTGGCGTAACACCCACCTTCAAAATTGAAGATGCCTTCAGGGCCCCAACCGTGCTCATCGTCACCAATCAATGTGCGTGAACTGTCGGCAGACAACGTTGTCTTACCAGTACCGGAAAGGCCAAAGAAGATTGCCGTATCGCCGTTTGCTGCCATGTTCGATGAACAGTGCATTGGCAAAACGTCACGAGCAGGCATCAAATAGTTCATCACCGAGAAGATCGACTTCTTGATCTCGCCTGCATATGCACTTCCGCCAATAATGACCATTTTGCGCTTCAGGTTAACCACGATGAATGTCTCAGACGTTGTGCCTTCTGTTTCTGGGTCAGCATGCACACTTGGTGCCTGAATAACCGTGAATTGTGGCGCAAAGTCTTCTAACTCGCTATCGGCAGGCTGAATAAACATGTTGCGGGCAAAAAGATTGTGCCACGCATTTTCAGTCACGACCCGAATTGGCAGACGATATTTTGTATCAGCGCCCGCATAACAATCTTGGACAAATGCATCGCGGCCTTCATAATGGCGCAGCATTTTGCTCAGAAGCTTTTCGAAGTTTTCTTCACTCATCGGGCAGTTGACATCACCCCACCAGATATCTCCCGACGTTTCACTCTCTTCAACAACAAAGCGGTCGTTCGGTGAACGTCCACTGTGGCTGCCGGTGAGGGCTAACAATGAGCCGCCTTCGCCCAATTGCGTCTCACCACGACGGATAGACTCTTCATAAAGTATTGGTGCCGAGCAGTTCCAAAACGCATTCAAGACTTTACCCAACCCTAACTGATCTAGCCCGTTTCGGCTGATCCGATGACCGATGTTTTGCAACGTTTCCTCGCTCCTTGTACGATGGATTAAAAACGTGTCCACCTTGTTACAGATTTAAGGGAACGAACTTAGACAAAGTAAACTTTCGAGACAAGACAAACTGGCTGAAATCAGGCCTTTTTCACCTTTTGCGTTTTGCGTCTGCCGCAAGTTGTACAAGCATTTCCCGGCAGGTGGTTGAATCTGTTACAGGTTTATCAAAATCAAGGCGCGCCGTCCGACCCTCAGATATCATATCGATCCCGTCAGAATCACTTCCACGTATCTGCCAATTACCAGCCTTACGTCCCACTAACGACTCGGCATATGCGCTGACAGCAGCGCCATGATCCGCGTTCATATGCTCAATAATACCAGCTTCGATAGCTGCCATTTCTTTAGCGATTTTTTTAGGGGTCAGCACATGTTTTGCTTCGAACCAGATGGCGCGTGCGAAGCCGCCAACATAATGCGCCCGCTCAACCGTCATTCGATAAATTCCGAAATCACCAAACCCCGCATACATGGCCGCATCAGGGTGGCGGGCCAAAAAGCGTGCACGAGACGCGGGCGACGTATCTTGCTTAACGCGCCCCATCAAAGATAATCTTGGACCTATCTGCGGATTTCTTTTTCCAACGGCATCTTCGACAAGCAGTGACGCCAGATTATCTACCAAAATATTCTGCGTGTGATCTGAAAGGGTTGAAAATAGAAAAATAGGTTGCCCCTGATGGTCGCAAGCATACGTGACAAGTGATGCATAAGGCGCGCCGCCATCAGCCATTGATGTCGCCAATGTTCCAACGCCGCGGCGACGGACAAGCAATCTGGCAGCATCTTGATTACGTCTCTCAACCATTAAGTATCTCCCGTTCGATCCAGAAACCAAGTCTCTGAAGATGGCCCTGCATCGTCAAGGATATCTCATTCATATTATTTTATCATGCAGATCTGAGCGCCGCAGATGAACGCTTTTTACACATGGGAGAAATTTATTACGCGCAACAAGCGCTTTATATTCAACTTATGACATAAAATTAGCGGAAATACGCCTAAAACCATAGATTTTCTTTAATTCGCCTTATTTCGCCGCAATTGGTATATAATTTTGCCATAATACGTTTTTACAACAAGGTCGAGGTAGCAACGTAACTATGACTGGAACGAAACCAATGCATCAGAAAATCGCCCTTGTTGATGATGATCAAAACATCCTGACATCCGTATCGATGGCCTTACAAGCCGAAGGCTACAATGTTGATACATATCCGGACGGGGTCGCCGCTCTGCAGGGTATAGGATCGCATCCAGTCGATCTTGCTGTCCTGGATATCAAAATGCCCAAGATGGATGGCATGGAGCTGCTTGGGGAAATCCGCAAGACTGACCAGATGCCGATTATCTTCCTGACGTCGAAAGATGATGAAGTCGACGAGTTAATGGGGCTCCGCATGGGGGCTGATGATTATATCAAGAAACCTTTCTCGCAACGCCTGTTGATTGAACGCATCCGTGCAATCTTGCGCCGCAAAGATGCGGCACCAGAGGGCAGTGAAGACGGCGAGAACGTGCTGCGCCGTGGTGATCTCATGCTCGACCCGGACCGTCACCTTTGTGTCTGGAAAGGTAATGAAGTCACGTTGACTGTCACAGAGTTCTTGTTGGTCGAAGCTTTGGCCCGTCGTCCCGGCCACGTCAAAAACAGAGATCAGTTGATCGATGCCGCCTACGGTGAAAATATCTACGTCGAAGACCGCACTATTGATAGCCACGTCAAACGTCTGCGTCGCAAGTTCCGCCAGACGGACAAAGAGTTTTCAGAAATTGAAACGCTCTACGGTGTCGGGTATCGCTACAAGACCTGACACAAGCAATACGTTCGTTTCAAGGGGGATTAAATGGTCAAGGGGGACAAAGACGTTGAGCGCCGCCCATCTGTGCGCGGCACCTCCTCTAAACGTTTCATCTCACCCCTCACGCGTCGTATTCTAACCGTCAATTTATTAGCCATTGGCACACTTGTCGCCGGTCTTTTATATCTCGGCGAGTACCGCCGCACACTGATCGCTAACGAGCTTTCATCGCTGGATGTACAAGCAGAAATGTTTGCTGCGGCCTTGGGCGAAGGTGCTGTGGTCTCTGACGCGCCGAACGGACAGTTTCTGGTTTCTGATATCGCCTATCAAATCACAAGAAGGCTGGTTGAGATCACAGGAACACGAGCCCGTTTATTTCGCGCTGACGGAACCTTAATCGTCGATTCACGTAGGCTTGGTGGCTCCGGTAGTACCGTTCAAATAGAAATCCTTCCCCTTCCCGAAGGAAACTTCGATCCAATGGATGCGTTACTCAGAAAATACGATGATGTTGCGCGCGCCATCCGCGGCGAAGGCCCATTGCCAGAATATCAAGAGAACCCCATTCAGTCTGCTATCGACTTCCACGAGACATCCTCAGCCTTAACCGGCAATAGCGCTGTCGCTGCGCGACGCTTTGGCACCGATGGCATCGTGTTAACTGCGGCCGTTCCAGTACAACGCTACAAGAAAGTGCTGGGCGCGATTATGCTGTCAAAAGACGGGCGAAATATTCGCAGGGCACTGCAAGACGTGCGGGTTGATATTTTGAAAGTGGTCGCCATAGCGCTAAGCGTGACAATTTTACTGTCGCTTTATTTAGCCAGTACCATCGCCCGCCCTATTCGACGATTAGCCATTGCAGCAGAACGTATCCGTCACGATCGCGGTCGCAAAGAAACCATCCCCATCCTGACGCACCGCCGCGACGAGATTGGCGACCTCGCTATCAGCCTCAAAGAAATGACCGAAGCCTTATGGCTTAGGATGGATGCGATTGAGCGCTTTGCCGCCGATGTCGCGCACGAGATCAAAAACCCCCTGACATCGTTACGCTCAGCCGTTGAAACGGCCGGGCGCATTGAAAACCCGGCGCAACGGGAAAAACTGATGACGATCATTCAAGACGACGTCGCCAGGCTTGACCGACTTATCAGTGATATCTCCAACGCATCTAGGCTAGATGCGGAACTCAGCCGGGCAGAATTCGCACCCGTTGATCTTGGTGGATTATTGGGGGCGCTGGTTGATATGCGCAATGCCGCAGAACGCGATGACGAAGCCAAACTCGAGCTTGAAATCGTCAGCACCGGCGGTCTTGAGGTTGATGGCATTGAAGACCGTCTTGTGCAGGTGTTTGGCAATATTATCACCAACGCGAACACGTTCTCACCACCCGGCGGACGCATTCGTATCGCCTTAAGCCGACATGACAATTGGATCAATGTCACCATCGACGATGACGGTCCCGGCATTCCGAATGGTAAAGAAGCCGCAATCTTTGATCGGTTTTATACAAATCGGCCCGAGGGCGAAAAATTTGGCACCCATTCGGGTCTTGGGCTTTCGATCTCCAAACAAATTATTGATGTCCACGACGGCGAGATAAACGCCAGTAATCGCCGTGATGGCAACGGAGGGGTCCGGGGTGCTCGGTTCGTCATCCGCTTACCTGCCACGGATACTTGACCCGCACGTCGATTCTTTTGCATGGTGCACCCTGACACAATGAAATCGCGGTAAGCGTTAGATGTCCAAGCCCACAAACATTGAACAAATCCATGCCACGGCTGTCCTTTTAGACGGCAAAGGTGTCGTGTTGCGTGGCCCCTCTGGATCTGGGAAGTCTGATCTAGCACTCAGGCTGATTGATGAAGGCGCCATACTGATCGCTGATGACCGGGTGGATGTGAAAATCATTGATGGTCAATTGCATTGCGCGCCGCCCGAAAATTTAGCGGGTATGATTGAAGTCCGAGGTGTTGGAATCGTAAAGCAGGATTTTGCACCAACAGCGACCGTAGACTTAGTGGTTGATCTTGTTGCATTGGAAGATGAGCCGCGATTACCTGATACCCAAACAAGTGATTTTTTTGGCCAAAACCTGCGCTACTTGAAGCTTTTTTCTTTCGCTGCATCGAGCCCTGCAAAAATCCGCCTTGCATTGACCGTAGGACCTGAGGCTATGGTGGAGCCATCATGAATAAAACTGCTGCACAACATCGCGTACTTCTGGTCACGGGCGTTTCCGGCGCGGGCAAAAGCTCCGCGCTCAAACTGCTCGAAGACCTGGGGTATGAGGCTGTCGACAACATGCCGTTGTCCTTGGTTAGCCGCCTTATCCTGGGCGTCGATGGAAGTGATATGCCACCATCTGGTGCTACTCCTTTGGCGATTGGCATCGATATCCGTACGCGTGACTTTGATACAACGCGCCTTCTCGCGTTCCTTGATCAACTCAGTGAAAGCCCGCGTATTAATGCCGAGGTGCTGTTTATCGATTGCGATGATGATGTGTTGGGGCGCCGCTATGAAGAAACCCGTCGCCGCCACCCCTTAGCTGCCGACCGCCCTGTCATTGATGGTATTCGTCATGAACGGCGCGTGATGGAACCTGTCCGCGCGCGTGCCGACACCGTCATCGACACCACCGAGTATGCGCTTGGCGATCTCAAGGCAAAGCTTGATCAAAGTTATGGCCTGGAAAGTGACCCCGGGCTGGCGATTTTTGTGACATCATTTTCCTACAAACGTGGATTGCCGCGTGATGCTGATTTGGTTTTTGATGTCCGTTTTTTTCAAAACCCGCATTACGACAAACTCCTGCGTCCCAAGACCGGACAGGATGCTGACGTTCAGGCCTATATTGCGAAAGATCCCGCGTTTGAAGGTTTCACAACCCAATTAAAAGGTATGCTCGGGCCACTTTTGCCGCGCTACTGGGCCGAAGGAAAAAGTTATCTGACGATAGCATTTGGATGCACGGGCGGACGACACCGATCAGTATTCATGACTGAATATTTTGGTGCCTGGCTGCAAGAAAACGAGTGGCGCGCACAAATTCGTCATAGAGACTTGGACAAAGCGTAAGAATCTGCTCACAATTATAACAAATAACAATTAGGGAAGCCGGCAATGATCGGATTGGTGCTCGTAACACATGGTCGCTTAGCGGTGGAGCTGGTCTCCGCGCTGGAACATGTCGTTGGATCGCAAGAAAATGTAGCGACAGTTTGCATTGGTCCAGATGATGACATGGAGCAGCGGCGCGCTGAAATCATGAAAAGCACAAAGGACGTCGACGATGGCGACGGCGACGGCGTCATTGTGCTAACGGATATGTTCGGCGGCACACCGTCAAATCTGGCAATTTCCATTATGGACAATGGAAAAATCGAAGTGATTGCCGGTGTGAATTTACCGATGCTTATTAAGCTGGCGTCGATCCGCGATGCCGACTCATTGCTCGAAGCTGCGACAGGCGCTCAGGATGCAGGGCGCAAGTATATCAATATTGCCTCGCAACTTCTTGATAAGAAAAACACCTAAACATCATGCAGATCGAAAAGCGTCTTATTATAAAGAACAAACGTGGCCTGCATGCACGTGCTGCCGCCAAATTCGTTGCATTAGCAGGCTCGTTCACGTCAGACATCGATGTTGAACGTAATGGCCAGACTGTATCAGGTCGATCGATTATGGGCCTGATGATGCTGGCAGCCAGCACCGGCACGGAAATACGTGTCTGCGCCCAAGGAGATGATGCAGAACAAGCGCTGGGCGCAATTGAAACCCTGACAGAAAACAAATTCGACGAAGATTAGACATCCAATCTGCTGAACGGTTTAAAAGACTATGCCCAAGAAATCGCAAGCGATAGAGACACCAAGAGGAAAGCGCGAGCGCACGTTTAAGGGCCTCGCCGCGGCACCCGGCATTGCTATTGGCAAAGCCTATGTGCGCTTTGGCCGTCATATCGAAGTTCAGGAATATGTCGTTGCGAAAACAAAAATTCGCGGCGAACTCAAACGTCTGGATGCTGCCGTCAACGTTGCCCGCCGCCAAATCACAAGTCTTCAGGAACGCGCCGCTGGGATGCGGGGCACAACCGGTGACGAACTTGTCTTCTTGTTCGATGCCTACCTTGCGATGCTCGACGATTCGCGGCTTGTGCGTGGTGCGCGGAGCATCATCGAAGAAGAGTGCATTAATGCCGAAGCCGCTGTGCAACGGGAATTTACCGCCCTCGCCAAACGCTTCGAAGCGATGAAAGACGCTTACATCGCGGCCCGCCTCGATGATATCCGCGAGGTTGCATCGCGCCTGATCGGTATTCTTGTTCGCTCACCAGCGAACGAACCGCCGAAGACCCCTAAGGGGGGCATTATCGTGGCTGAGCAACTCAGCCCGGCAGATATGGCACAGATTGACCCTGAGTCTGTAAGTGCCGTAGCGGCTGCACTTGGCGGCACCGAAGGACATACGGCAATCATGGCGCGCGCTTTGGGCTTACCCGCCGTGCTTGGTGCTGCGGACTTGCTTGTTGGTGTCGAGCAAAGTCAGCAAATTATTGTCGATGGTTATTCGGGTAAGATTATTGTTAATCCGACGCCTGCGACGATTAAACGATTTGAAAAACGCCAGGCTGAAAAACAGAAACGTACACGCGCCCTTGATAGTTTGCGGTTTGAGCCCGCGCAATCACGTGACGGTACGATCATTCAACTCATGGCCAATGTCGAATTGCCCGTCGAGATGGAGAATGTAAAACAATCAGGTGCTGAAGGTGTAGGCCTGTTGCGTTCTGAGTTCATGTTTATGAACCGGGACGATATCCCAAGCGAAGACGAACAAGTCGCAATCTTGGAACAGATTGTCAGTGTGATGGGCATGCAATCGGTTACCATCCGCACCCTTGATATTGGCGGAGAGAAACCGGCACCCGCATTACTAACCGAGATCGATGAGGCTGCCGTATCAGCATTGGGCTTGCGCGGCATCCGTCTGTCCCTCGCCAATCCTGATACCCTGCGCACCCAATTTCGTGCCATTTTACGTGTCGGCGTTAAACGCAATGTCCGTATTCTCCTGCCCATGGTGACCACGCCGGGTGAGGTGAAACGTGCAAAGAAAATCCTCAACGAGGCAGCGGATGAGCTGATGGCCGAAGGCATTGCCTTGCCGGACCCATTACCGCCCGTTGGCGTTATGATTGAAGTACCCGGCGCCGCATTGACGGCTGATTCCTTAGCCCGGGCCAGTGATTTCTTTGCCATCGGCTCGAACGATCTGACGATGTACACCCTTGCCGTTGATCGCGCGAATGAACATGTGGCGCATCTGTTCAATACGCTACATCCAGCCGTCCTCAGGCTCATTCAGTTCACGACACAAGCCGCCCTCCGGGCGCGTATCCCCGTCTCGATCTGTGGTGAAATTGCAGGCGACCCCCGCTATACGGCATTACTGATCGGGCTCGGACTACATGATCTTTCAATGACCGCGAGCAATATTCCGATCATCAAAAAACGGATCATGGAACTAGATACCCTTGCTGCCACCCAGCGTACCCAGCAAATCATGGAGCAAACCGATAGCGGTCGCATCGCCATGATGATCGACGACTTCAACACGCTGGCTTGAACGAACTAATTTTTAATCATTCCATCTTTGCTCAGTTAAGCGGGCTCGGGTCTCACCGGGAAACGGCGGCGTGTGAATTTTCCCTCTTGTCTCAAGATTAATCTCTTGCTAGAAATGCCTTATACAAGGATATAAAGAAATCTTTATGTCTTTAAGTAATGAATTTTTATATTTTGACGTTGAGCACGGAGCACACCTAATGAACGCATTTACCGACTGTAAAGTCGCCGATATGAGCCTCGCTGAGTGGGGCCGTAAAGAATTGAACATCGCTGAAAGCGAAATGCCTGGTTTGATGGCCATTCGTGAAGAGTTTGGCACATCCAAGCCCCTTAAGGGTGCACGGATCGCCGGATCGTTGCACATGACCATCCAAACTGCTGTGTTGATTGAAACACTTCAGGCTTTGGGTGCTGACGTCCGTTGGGCTTCATGCAACATCTATTCAACACAGGATCACGCTGCTGCAGCGATTGCGGCTACGAACACACCTGTCTTCGCTGTTAAGGGTGAAACCCTCGAAGAATATTGGGAATATGCGCACAATATTTTTGAATGGTCTGATGGCGGTGTTCCAAACATGATCCTCGACGATGGCGGCGACGCAACGTTGATGATCCACTTGGGGATGCAGGCCGAGAGCGACCTTTCAGTTCTCGACAATCCTGATTCCGAAGAAGCTGAAGTGATGTTTGCCGCGATTAAAAAGCGCGTTGCAGAAAAGCCAGGCTGGTACACAGAGTGCGCCAAAGCGATTAAAGGCGTTACCGAAGAGACAACGACAGGCGTTCACCGCTTGCTCGAAATGGCAAAAAAAAATACCCTTATGTTCCCAGCCATTAACGTCAACGACTCGGTCACCAAGTCTAAGTTCGACAACAAGTACGGTTGCCGCGAAAGCCTGGTAGATGCGATCCGTCGTGCAACTGACGTCATGATGGCAGGTAAAGTCGCTTGTGTTGCTGGTTTCGGCGATGTCGGCAAAGGTTCTGCTGAAAGCCTGCGTCAAGCTGGTTGCCGCGTTATGGTCACCGAAGCTGACCCAATCTGCGCGCTTCAGGCCGCTATGGAAGGTTTTGAAGTCGTAACGATGGAAGAAGCTACATCACGTGCAGACATTTTCTGTACAGCTACGGGCAATGTCGACGTCATTACAGTCGATCACATGCGCAACATGAAAGACCGCGCCATTGTGTGTAACATCGGTCACTTCGACAGTGAAATTCAAGTCGCTGGCTTGAAGAACATGAAGCGGGACGAGATCAAGCCACAAGTGGACGAAGTTGAATTCCCTGATGGCAACCGCATCATCCTGTTGGCACAAGGTCGTCTTGTGAACTTGGGTTGCGCAACAGGTCACCCAAGCTTTGTGATGTCTGCCAGCTTTACCAACCAGGTATTGGCTCAGATTGAACTTTGGGCGAACAATGCTGATGGCAAATACAAAAACGAAGTTTACGTACTGCCTAAGTATTTGGACGAGAAAGTTGCAGCCCTGCATCTCGAAAAGTTGGGCGTACAGCTGACAACCTTATCGCAAAAGCAGGCAGATTACATCGGCGTTGCTGTTGATGGCCCGCACAAGCCGGAAGCTTATCGTTACTAAGCAACAGCGACTACTTGCTGCTAAGATCAGATGAGAGGGCTTCGGCCCTCTCATTTTTTTGCGCCATCGTATACCTCAAATAATTGATCTCTTTTCCGTTGCCCGTGAATTCCGCTAAAACGGGTCCATGGATAGTAAAAAACGTATGTGGATCATCGCCGGGCCGCCGGGTGCCGGGAAAACAAGCCTCACTCAGCGCTTGTTCCCAAGCTGGATAGGTACATCGCGTTATATTGACGCTGATGACACGCAAGGATTTGGCGATGCAAGCGACCTTCCAGATGGGATCCATAAGCGCGTTGTCGCTGTCTCAAAAAGATTAGAAGTCGCAGAACTTGGGCAACACAGCTTTGTTGTCGAGAGCCGACTCGTCAGCCGCAAGCCCTTGTCCGCAACGCTCCGCCTTCGCAGGCGCGGTTGGGGCGTCACAATGATCTATCTGGCACTTCCAAAAATCGATTTATGCCGTGCGCGCGTCCGCTCGCGTATTCTAAAAGACGGCGATGACGTAAGTTCTGAAATCATGGAACGTAGTTTTACCACATCCATGGAAAACCTGCCTCAATATGTGGATGCGGCTGATAAATGGCTCATTATGGACAGCTCTGGCGTCAGAAAAACCCAGATCGCCCGCGGTAGCTATGCCGCAGCCGTTACCAATCAAGCCGATGTACTCCGCGGACTACTGCCGGACTATCCTTTCCTTCCAGCATCAAAATCCGTTTTAGCCGACACATGGGTCGACGCTATTGAGACAGAGTTTTCACAGCTCAGCCGTCTTCAAGTAACGCTCGATCGGTTAATGAATATTGCCGAAAACATCGAAATCCAGCGCGACACATGAAAATGCGTTTTCCTGAACGCATTTCTTGGCCCCGCTCGTCAAGAAGCGTAGACTGCTGCCGTGATTGAAGATTACTCATCAATACCGTCGATATTTCTCGGTGCGGTCATCGGCGCAGCGGCATTAATGCCTGCCCTGCTCAAATTCCGTGCGCGTGCCAAAGACATCTCCTTTGAGAACATCCGGATTGAGTCTTTATCAAACAGAACACGCGGCATCCTCGCGGCCTCACCCGATGGCTTGTTCCTTTGGGATCACGATACAGGCGGCATCACATGCTCAAGACGTCTTGCAGATCTGCTGGCACTCGAGAACGGCACACTTGCCCGCTATGAGAATATCCGCACCTGTTTCGTTGATGCGGATTTGCAGCGACTTGAACAAAACGTCAGCTTGCTTCGCGCCAAGGGTACGGCTTTCGATATTATTTTAATGCGCGGCACACAAAGAATTCAGGCACTCGGCGCCCGGGCGGAAAACAACGATGGCAAGCCGGTTGCAGATATTGTCTGGATGCGTGACGTGACGCGTCTGGCACAAAAGGCTGACTCTGAACCACGCAACACGTCCGGCGCAGACGACAAGCACCTGACAGCTCTTCTAGATACCCTCCCGATCCCACTTTGGCTCAGAGATGCTAAACTGAACCTGGCATTTCAGAACAGGGCCGCTGAACGGATCCAAGGTCTCGATATCGCCCTCGCAGAACAAGCGCGACTATCAGGGGCCCCAATCACGGCCAGCGGAGAGATCACCGAGAATGCAACGGCGCGTCAGGTAAACTTGACCGAGGCACCATTGGCCCCGGGCAGTGGCGTAAATGGCGGCACCATCGGATTTGCGGTGAATATCAAGGAAGCCTCAACATCAACGCCCGTCGCTGCTGCGACCGGCATCTCTTCACCGATTGATATCTTGCGACCTTTAGATATTGGCGTCGCCGTTTTTGACGGGGACACGACATTGGTTGCTGCCAACGCCGCCTTCGCGGAACTCTGGCGCATTGATCATGATTGGCTGGAAACACGCCCGGCGATGAGCGACCTTTTGACACGGCTTCGAGAATTACGTCGCCTGCCAGAAGTTGCTGATTTTTCTGAATTCAGGCGCCATGAACTGGGCCGCTTTGGTGGTCTGGACCGTATTGATGAAGACGAGTTGTACTTACCAGACGGGCGTACAATCCACCGCAAGTTTGGCGCGCTGGACGGTGATGGCCTCGTGATGACGTGCGAAGACCTTTCAGGCAATCTCGAAATCAGACGTTCATTAAAGTCACTGGATCAAGTGCAGCGCACAACACTTGAGAACCTGCGAGAAGGTATCGCCGTGTTTGGGAGTGATGGCCGCTTGCAGTTGACCAACCCGCAGATGCTCTCGTTATGGGATTTTATACCAGAAGACTTACCCGACGATATGCGCCTAAGCGATGTGGTTGCTGCACTTGGCATGCGCTTGGCCGCAAACGACGAACCTTGGGCCGCCAGGAAAGAACGCATCGCCAGTGAAATTTTGGCACAACGTATTTCCACCGGCAAAGTTGATCTGATCAACAATCGAATTCTGGCGTTTGCAAATATTCCCCTTCCAGATGGTGCGACGCTGGTAAGTTACGGTGACATCACAGATGCCAGCCGTGTTGAGACTGCATTGCGTGAACGCGCGCGCTCATTGGCTGAAGCTGACCGGATGAAGACGGAATTCATTACCAATGTGGCCATTGAAGTCCGTACGCCGTTAAACACGATCCACGGCTTTGCTGATATTCTTTATCAGGAAATGTTCGGTGAATTAAACCGCCGCCAACAGGAATACGCACAAGGTATTGTGTCCACGTCTGAGAAAATGATGGGCGTCGTCGGTGACATCCTCGACCTAGCGACTATCGAAGCCGGCCGGATGGAACTGGACAAGGATACTGTTGATCCGCATGCCATTATGGTCGACGCCTTCAATGTCGCGAAAGAACAAGCTAAGAAAAAGAATATCCGTATCGATTTTGACTGCCCGCCGGATATTGGCTGGATCACAGCTGACGCCAAGCGTCTGACGCAGGTTGTCCTCAATCTTTTGACAAATGCCGTCACATTCACGCCAAAACTCGGTCACGTGACCTTAACTGGCTCGCGCAAGGATGAATGGATCGAAATCTCGGTATCGGACAGTGGCCCTGGCATCCCCAAGGCGGAACGTCAGCGGATGATGGAGCCATTTGGACGCTTGAAAGACGAAGAACACAAAGGTGATGGACCTGGCCTCGGGCTTACAATTGTTAAGCGGTTTGCTGAGCTCCACGGCGGTGGTGTGGACATTCGCTCCAACAAATCACGTGGCGCCAACGTCATTGTCCACATCCCGGTTGATGGAGAAAATAAAGCAGGGGTTGCACCATTCGATGGTGAGTATGCTAACCTAGAGGAACGCGCCGCCGAATAAGGGCGGAAATGGATCAGGAGGAACTATTGGATCTACAGACTCTATGTATTTTCGTTATTATAGGCGCCGTCCTGACGATGCTTCTGCGTGCTATTGTTTCGGCTGGAAAATCGAAAACGACGACAAAACGAAAAGTTATTCGAAAGTCTGTTCCAAGCTCAGTTGCGCTGAATGACGCTCTTGATAAACTCAATGAGACGGTTCGTATCCTTCAGCACAACTTAGGTGATGAGGCCCCTGGGCGTCATGATCCCCAAGGCGCACGCTTTTATATTGCTTATCTGATAGGCGTTTCCCGTCAGCTTGCCGTGATGAATCAAATTGCTTATGGCCCTGCCATCGAAACGCCCGTGCGTATGGAAATGATACGCCTCGGCATCAGTGGCAAGTCACACGGCCAAGCCATCACCAAGCTTCTTGCAAGCGATGAAGGGCAGCAAGGATTGATTGCTGGTGAAATGGACGGTGCAGACGCCTGTGACCCGAATTTTGACGGACCATACTTTGCACGCATCATGTCTTACTTTACAGATGCACAAGTACGCGGCCCGCGCTGACACGTTTTCCAGGTTTTTATAAATTCTCAACAATCTCACAAAGACGCGCGACCTCGGCTTCGTCATTATAATAATGAACCGACGCTCGCACGACTTCACTCAATCCCCGACGATCCATATCCAGCACCGTTGATCGACGCCCTGAGACAGACACATTGATATCATGCTTTGCCAAGGCCGCCTTGATATCAAGTTGAGGCATACCGTCCTTGGTGAAGCTCGTAATGCCACATTTCTGCGTCCCAATGTCACGTACCGTAACACCAGGTATCGCACTCAAGGATGTTCGCAGATGATCTGCCAGACCAACAATACGGGTATGAATATTGTCCATTCCCCAATCCAGTGCGTAATCAACAGCCACGCCAAGGCCAATCACACCGGCTGTGTAAAATTCCCAGTTTTCAAAACGTTTGGCGGTCGGAGCGATTTCGTAAGTCTCAGGCCCGGTCCACAATGCGGCATGCAAATCAAGAAACGGCGGCTCTAAATCTTTGATAAGGTCTTCGCGCACGAATAAAAACCCCGTACCCCGTGGACCACGTAAATATTTACGCCCTGTGACTGAGAGGGCATCGCAGCCAATTTTCTCTACATCCAATGGAATTTGCCCAGCGGATTGGCATGCATCCAAAAGATACAAAACGCCGGCAGCCCGAGCGATGCGCCCAATCTCTTCAGCTGGATTAACCAGACCGCCATTGGTTGGAACATGCGTGATTGAAATCAGCTTCACCCGCGCGTCGATTAAATTCTCAAGCGCTTTGGTATCAACGGCACCTGTTTCATCGCTAGGGGCGACAACGATTTCCAAGCCCTGTTCTTTGGCTGCTTTGAGATATGAGATGTAATTTGTCGCGTATTCAGCTTCGACCGTAATGATCTTATCGCCCGGTTTGAAATCCCTGATCATCGCATGGAAAGCCATCAACCATGCGGCGGTTGCATTTTCGACCAAGGCAATTTCTTGAGGTTTGGCGCCTATAAGCTGAGCAATCGCGACATAGGTTCGTTCTTTTTCAGCAAGGCGTGCGTCGTTGGCTTCGTAACCACCGCGCTCAGCCTCTAACTGCAAATGTTGCGTCACTGCGTCAAGGACCGGTCTTGGCATCAAGCCAGCACCCGCATTATTAAAATGCGTTATATGGCCAACACCGGGGGTTTCAGCGCGTGCGCGCGCAACATCAATCGCCATTTTGTATTCTCGCCTTTTTTATCCATCACAAGGTAAGCGAGAGTAATACAGGGAAATATCCGCAATGTCTTTATCAGATAATTTGGCAGCCTGGCCTTCCATGATTGCTGAACGACAACGCTCCTGGCCATCATCCTTCTGCAATTTTGCTGACCAGAAAGCCTGCATCTGCTGTTCAAGATATAAAGCGTCCTGACCTGCGATGTTGGGGATGTTGGAGTTTTTCGCTATACCCCGTTTGCCGTGACAAATCTGACACCGATTTTCAAGCTTGGGCGCTGGCAACGGCAGCGCTGTCATAACAGCCCGACACCTTAAGCTGGCGTAATACGCCGAAATGTCATCAATTTCCGTATCACTCAGTTCAATCACGAATGGGTCCATGAAGTCATTCGACCGACGAGCGCGCATTAACGAGGATGTATCACTTGATTTAAAAATCTGTGTGCCAGCGCGTATTTTAGCCGACGCCCTCATCTCACGAAGCTGCTTTGCCATGTATTTGTATTTTTGCCCGGCGAGTGTAGGGAAGCCTGCGATTTTAATTTCGCTATCAATGCCATGACAATTCGCACAGGTTTCCGCAATGACGCGACCTTTTTGCGCGGCACCTTTCGATGCAGCGTAGACATCACTTGTGGACATGCATCGAACATGATCATGAAACCAATAATTTGCAGAATATGCATCTCTGAGCCTCTGGTAAGTAAGAGGCATAAGATTACACGTAGTAACTGACGTCAGCCTGTCAGGTCTAATCTGGCAAACCTTTTGTTGTCGAATATTCGAAGTGCAATGCCTTTTCAGGAAACACCGTCGCATAAGAGTGATGCGCAGCAAACGCCGCCTCTGAGAATCCCGTCAGGATAAGTTTCAATTTACCAGGATATACCGCGACATCACCGATCGCATAAACGCCCGGCCTTGATGTCTCTGCTGTCGTTGGCTTTACAGGAATGCCCGCACGCGTGTCACCTAAGCTCCATTCATGAATTGGCCCCAAGCTTTGTGACAATCCATAGAAAGGCAACAACACATCAGCATCAAGGGTCCGCTCAGCACCATCAAGATCTTTAACGACGACACTAGATAACACACCGCTGTCACCTTCCAAACGATCAAGTTGATACGGCGTCACCAATTCAATGGCGCCTGCATCTGCCAGCACATGTAATTTGCGCACACTCTCGTCCAT